>JADGED010000018.1 GCA_016744555.1 Desulfuromonadaceae bacterium | reverse complement strand
CCCAACAATCGGGCAAATCAATCTGCGCCTGACTACGGTTCTGCAGTAATAAATCTTCAACTGCCTGCAAATGTACCGACCCTATTCGCTGCAAATCACCGCGTACTTGCCGCAATACTTCACGGAACAGGCGCAATCTTAGTGCTGGATGTAGTTTCAATAGTGCTTGTCGTTCAAGACGAACACCATCATCACTTGATATTAAAATAGCCGGCAAGGCAATAGCAACCTGCTCTTGCCAATACCCTTCCTCCTCCTTAACCTGCTCAATCAAACCCACAATACGCTTATTCAATTGAGGATTTATATCCTGCAATTGCGGAACAATTGTGTTTCGCAATCGATTACGCAAAAAAGCAGTATCAGTATTGCTAAAATCTTCCACCCAATCTAATTCATGCTCATTTGCATAAGCCATAATTTGCTTGCGACTACAGTTTAACAATGGACGCAACCACTCTGCACTGCAACTGTACATTGCGGCTAAACCACTCACTCCGCTCCCTCGTAACAAACGCAATAAAAACGTTTCTACTTGGTCATTTCGATGGTGGGCTAGGGCAATAAACTCGGCCCCCACTTTAGACCTAACCCTTTGCAAAAATTCTTGCCTTGCCTGCCGTCCAGCCATCTCTAAGCTTGACTTGGTTCGCTCTGCCAACCGGGCGACATCGCAACTTTCACAATGGCAACGAATACCCAGCCTTGCGCACATATTAACTACAAAATCGGCATCACTTGAACTCTCTACACGCAACTGATGATCTAAATGAGCAACCTCTATAGACAACCGCAACGCTTTTGCTTGACGACTCAACAAAGACAGCAATACCACCGAATCAATACCACCAGAAACTGCAACCAATATTTTTTTGGCGCTAGGGGGAATATTATCGGCTAACTCCTGCTCCAAAGTAATTTTTTGCATAAACGTACCACCCCAACTAGGCAACTCAGAATAAACCAAATATTAATAAAAAAGCCCTTCCTAAAACGGGAAGGGCTTAAACCTACAACAACAAAACATAAGCTTAGAAACACAAATAGCAACAATATACAAAATATTGCGCTTAACTCCAATAACATATGAAAATTGTAGCAGCGTTTCCACACTCAAGCAATGGTTTTCACCTGCCCGATACAACCTTGACCGCAGCAAACCATTAACCAACCAAATCACAACTACAAACTTGATTTCTACCTGCTTTTTTTGCGTGATATAGATGACTATCAGCACATGTTATCAGGCTCTGCTCATCACCCAGATCCTCAGGGCATTGGCTACAAACACCAATACTTAAAGTAACCATCTCCCCTAAACTAGAACCAGAATGTGGAATTTTTTCATTACGAAGATTGTTCACTATCCGCCTTGCAACGCTGCTCGCATCATAAAGTGATGTCTCTGGCATCAAAACAACAAATTCTTCGCCACCATACCGGGCAGTAAAATCGCTTGGGCGCAAACACGATTCTTGTATAATTTTAGTTACATGACGCAAGCAATCATCTCCCTGCTGATGACCATAGGTATCATTATATGCCTTAAAATAATCAATATCAATCATCAGAATAGCAAGGTTAGACTTATTCCGATACGCACCCTTCCACATAGTGATCAACATCTGATCAAACGTCCGCCTATTAGACAGGCCGGTCAGCCCATCTAAGCTTGCCAATTGCGACAGACTTAGATTTGCCTCAGTAAGTTTCCTTTGTGTCGTTGCTAATTCCAATTCCCGCTTACGCCGGCCACTAATATCTCTAAACAAAGTGATCGTTCCTGCGATCTCACCTTGATTGTTGAACGGCGTACAAGTTAACTCAACTGGAAACACTTGCTGACCCTTATCTCTAAAAAACACTTGCTCCTGCTTATAAGTTTTATTATTCATAATACTATTTAAGATTACGCAACCTTCATCCTGATGCTGCTCATCGTCGACATGAAATAAATTATGTGCATCCCTACCGACCACTTCATTTTGAGTATAATCGAGCAATGAACTAGCTTCAGGGTTCACAAATGTGACCTTGCCATGCTGATCAGTTGCATAAAGGCCCTCCCCCATATAACTAGTTATTGTTTGCAAAAATGCGGAGGTTTTTTTCTGCTCTTCTCGAACCAACAACAATTTTAATCGAAACACGACTAAAATCAGGGCAAAGACAACAGCAATAAAAAATTGCACTAATGCGTCATTCTGCAGGGCTTGAATGACCGGTTCGGGCTTAATATCTAAAATATAAGCCGCATGTTTTCCTTCAATGTTTTTCACTGAATGAAAAAGAACAGAATAAATCTGCTTTTCCCAATTCATCACCAAAGCAAAATCACCTTCTGAAGCTAGACCATCTTTTAAGTCCTGATGATCACGCAAGGACGCCAGCATGGAATGCATATCATCTGTCACTTCAGCTATTTCACCAAAATTCTCGTGACGACAAGTATGGGGATTTTCACTTACATAATCATCATGTAACGTAGAGCCACGATAAAACACTTGTTGCCCAGCCGCCAGCTTATGCCACAGATCCGCTTTAAGCATAACAAACAGATAATTTGAATCGCTAGAAGTCTCCATTAGGATTTTGCGCAACTGCTGAAACGAATTACTAATTTCGACCGAACCGATTGGAGTACCTTGATAGTACAGGGGGTAAACATTACGAAAGCCGTGAACAATTCTCCCACTTTCATATCCATTTACCTCACGTTGCTGCTCGTTGGCAATACGCACTGAAGGACGATAAATGCTTAAATCATCATCTGCCTTGTTCAGCTTGTGAAATCGCAGCATTGAACGTCCATCGGGAAAATGGAAGTGCAATTGTCGAACTGAGTACTGATTCGCTCGGGTATAGGTTGAATATAATTTGCGATACAACAGCCCCCGCATATAATTGCGTTGCTCACCCTCACTGGTGACTATTGCATGAACAAGCTTGAGGGTGTCATCTTGGTAGATAACTTCATTGGCAAGCGTTTTAGCAACCAGCTGAAAAGAAGAGATTATACTGTTATAGGAGCTATGAAAAGTGGTCTCGCGTGCACTCAAGTGCTGCGAGTAGAGTTGCTGATACCGACTCCATACCAAACCACCAAACAGCAAAACAACAATCAGGAAGAAAGCTATAGCTTTTATAGAATATCTCACTGATTAACCCCGGGAATTTTATTATTATTAACTTGATCAACAATACATTGGTAATCGCTGGCTTCAACTGGAATGGTGCCGTTCCGAAAACTTTTTCCCCATGCAGCACCATTTCCTGTATTCTTGGTGCCATTGTATGGCTCAAGCTGTAATAGCGAAGACCGTAGTTGTTCGATAGTTTCAGCGGTAAATGTACGTGAGTTTGCAACCAACAAAAATCCTGGCAAGGGTTCGCTCTGCTCAACTAAATGCAGCCCCAAATGACTATATTGTTTGGCTATAGACGTTTTAACACCGGCAACCGTAGCTTTGCCGCGCACAACATCAAGAACACACTCTGAGTGCTGGCCAGTATAATAAAAAGGGATGTTAGTTAAGCTGAGATCATGACGGTTCAACAACTCTTCGGTTAACAGGTAGCCGCAGGTAGAATATGGTTGAGTTAAAGCCACTAGTGTTGGTGATGCGCAGTTACGATTTAGAATATCGACATCAAATGTCACCAGAGAACACGTATAGGTGGATTCACCATCAGCATCAAGAAAACGTACCAATGGGACAAACGTCGGATCTTCTTCTATTAGCAATACATATGGCAATGGCCCCAAGTAAGCTAAATCAATTTTGTCATCTATAAATGCTTCGAGTAGTTCCTTATAGTTCTGATAATAAGCCAGATCTACTTGATTGCCTGTAATATCACTAAGGTGCTTGGCAAAAGGGTAAAACTGTTTCTTGACCTCATCTCCAGAGACCATAGGGAGGGGAGCAAAAACAATCGGTCGCGCAAAGGCAACAATGGGTAAAGAAATCAGAACCACAACCCATACACCTACGGCAATTCTTTTCAGCATAGCCACCACCCCCTAGTTATCACCTGGTTGTTGTGTATACCCGTCTAAACGGTGGAAATTAAACCCAAACCAACCGACAAAACTTTTCCTCACACCAAAACACAATAAAACGGAAACAAATTATCACCATTTTTGTCAATTTTATAGTTCAAAAGGCCCTTAACACATTAATTTTCCGCAACTTTACTTAAAACTAACCGTACGGCATTAGAGACAGGTATCGATAAATAAGAAGCACTTACCAGAGTAGCAACTTTGTCCATTACCGCATGATAAAAAATAAGAAAAAAAGCAACTAGCAACAACTATAGAAGAAACCAATGTGAAAACAATAACACAAAAAGCAAGACGACAATATCAATATCCGCCCCTCTTAAACAAAAAAAGCGCCGCCCATACCAGTTAGGTATGGGCGGCGCTTTATGTGGTGGCGGTGCAGAGATTCGAACTCCGGACACTGCGGATATGAGCCGCATGCTCTAACCAACTGAGCTACACCGCCGAACTTTCTATCCCTCACAAATACGAGGGTTGTTTTATTGGTTGCGGGAGAGGGATTTGAACCCCCGGCCTCCGGGTTATGAGCCCGACGAGCTACCAGACTGCTCCATCCCGCGACATGAGCACTGGAAAATAGTCTCCCAGCCCTAAAATGTCAAGCGAAAAACCACCTTAACTCCATTTTATTGCCGACTAACAAAACCTTTTATTTTTTCTTTCTTTTCTAATAATTGCTGTGCCACTTTAGCCGTTGCAGAGCTTGCATAAGGACCAAGCTTAACTCGATACCAAAGACCTTTTTCACCAAGGTCAACTTCGGCGACAAATGCAGAATAACCACTCTTCACCATTTTATCCTTTAGCGCCCCTGCATCCGTCGCAGAACCAAATGAACCAATCTGCACTGCGTGACTACCATCTACGACAGCTTGAGGAAACGCTACATCCTCCGCACTTTTTGCAACTGTTTCCAATTGCGGTTTTGACGCTACAACGACGGGTGCAATTTCAGTCTTTACAATCGGCTGAGAAGGCAACTTTATCGGCGGCACTGCAACCTCAGAAGCCACCTCTTCTGGCGGCAAATTGATCCCGCTACCAATAGGAGCTGTCTTCTTTGCTAGATCATCATAGAAGCTTAGCACCGGCTCTTCTGTTTCCAAATCGACCACGGCAACATCATCATCGGCCACCACACCCTGATTTATTATTGGCAAATCCAACGGTGCCGGTACTTGCGCTACTAACACCTTTTCTGGCTGGCACTGCTGATGTTGCACCAAATCGCGCTCAGCGCCACGGCGACCAACAATCACCCCCAAAGTAAAGCTTGCCAACGAAACTACCAATACCAGCACCAACAAAATAATTGCCTGACGTTTTTCCATCCGCCGCTGTGTCCGTGTTTTTCCGGTTGCTTTCATAATTTGTCCTTTTATCTACATGCGCTCTGGTGCCGACAAGCCAAGTAAGCTAAGGGCATTTGCCAGCACTATACGCACCGAATTTACCAAGTAGAGCCTGGCTCTGCTAGTAGCAGGGTCATCGACCAAGACCCGGTTTTTATTGTAATAGCTGTGGAACTGAGCAGCAAGATCTTGCAGATAAAACACCACTCGATGAGGTTCATAGTGCACTGCCGCACCTTCAATTGTTTCGGTAAAGCGTGCCAATTGGCGGATCAACGCCAACTCTTCTGGAAGTTTCAGGCAACTGCAATCAACCGTGTCAGATGTTGGCACCGTTACCCCAGCGGTCTCGGCATTTCGATTGATACTACAAACCCGTGCGTGGGCATACTGAACATAATATACCGGGTTATCACTACTTTGCTGTTTGGCCAATTCCAGATCGAAATCGAGCTGACTATCACAGCGACGCATTAAGAAATAGAAGCGACAAGCATCTCGTCCAACTTCATCGATAACTTCTTTCAGGGTGATAAAATTCCCTGACCGCTTTCCCATAATAAATGGCTTACCATCACGTAACAGGTTAACCATTTGAATCAACAACACTTCAAGATCTTCTGGAGCATGCCCTAAACCTGCCAGCATCGCTTTCATCCGTGGGATATAGCCATGATGATCCGCGCCCCAAACGTCAATGACACGATCAAAGCCCCGCTCAAACTTTTCCATATGATAGGCGACATCAGAAGCAAAGTAGGTGTAACTACCGTCCGACTTGATTAGCACCCGATCTTTGTCGTCTCCATGCTCTGTGGTACGCAACCAAAGAGCATCTTCCTGTTCAAATGACAGACCCTTATCTTTTAATTTAGCAAGTTCTTGATCTACCATCCCCCGATCATAAAGTTGCTGCTCACTGTACCAATGATCAAATTCAATCCCAAAAGTCTGCAGGTCGGCTTTAATCCATTCAAGGATTTCAGCGATACCAAAAGTGGCACAAGCCTTGATCGCCTCAGCTTCATTGGCACCAGCAAGCTCACCCCGTTCGGCTCGATACTTAGCTGCTAATTCGTTGATATATTCAGCTTGATAGCCATCCTCAGGAAAGGTTATCTCCTCCCCTTGTAGTTCACGCAAGCGCAACCAAATCGATCGACCTAGTGTCGTTACCTGATTACCAGCATCATTGATATAATATTCCCGTTGTACCTCAAACCCAGCCGCTTGCAAGACTGCAGCGACAGCATCACCAACTACAGCGCCACGACCATGACCGATATGTAGTGGCCCGGTTGGATTAGCACTGACAAATTCGACTTGAATTTTGGTGCCAGCCCCAATCTCGCTGCGGCCAAACGTATCGCCCTGAACCATTATTTGCTCAAGTACATCGTGCCAACACTTAGCAGCCAAGCGGAAGTTAATAAAACCTGGGCCTGCGATCTCTACCGTTTCGCAGAGTGGATTTTTTACCAGCTCAGCAACCAAAGCTTCGGCTATTTTTCTTGGTGCTTTGCGCTCTGGCTTTGCCAATGTCATGGCAAGATTGGTGGCAAAATCACCATGATCAGGATTTTTTGGATTTTCTAACTGTATTTCACCGGGCAATTCACCGGAACTCAAAATGCCATCGACATAACACTGCTGTAACGCCGCAAGAATTACCTGTCGTAACTGCTGTTTCATCGTTTCTGCTACCTTTTCTCTTCGCTTTCATTATCGGTGACATGATAAATCAACTCACCCTCACGCACCATCCCAAGTCTGGTTCGAGCCAGCTTTTCCAAATAAACTTTATCGTGGCGCAATTTTTCAATCGTCTCTTTAAGCTGTTCTTGTTGTTTTTCTAAATCGGCAAGTTGCAGTTCTAAGTCGTGCTTTTGCTCCTCCGCCTGGACAATACGCAAAACCCCACGACTACCAAATACCGCATATACAAACATAAGGATGATGGCAATAAGTAGAAATATCGTTAATATGTTTTTCCTACCGGGGTCAACCGGTTCATTTGCAGAAGTCAAACGCTCCTCCGCTGGCTAAATACCACCTATATTGCTCCCAAAGCCGCCAATTTCACCAATTCCACGCATGGTAAAGGTTAGCATAACTGAGCGTTCAGCTTCCCCGTCATCCCCATCATCGTGCTCACGCAACGACATTAAAACCCCCCAACATTGATGCCGATATTCAATCCCAATCACCTGTTCCAACTGCTCTTTTGTTACAAAATCATAGCGTTGCTGATAATTAAAATAAAAGGGCTTAAGAAAAGCGATACTAAGATCAACAGCACCATAATCTATGTCATCATCGGTATTACGATGATACTGCACTTTAAGTGAGTTTTCATTTTCATCCCAAATTTTAGCGATAACATCTGTGTTAGTCCAGACGCCATTATCAATATCTAAAGTGGTATCACTTTCCAGTGACATCCATGTAGCGGGTAAAAACTTCGCTTCTATGCGCAAATCAACAAAGCCTTGGTCAGGAGCATCATCTGTTAAGTCGTACGGTTGCGAAACCCGTAAGTAAAGCAAATCACGATAGGTAGATTTACTATCTTCCTGATCAAAACGTAGCGTAAAGCGCTGTACTACTGCGTATTCAACCTCATTTGTTTCCGCAATATTATCATAGCTATCAAAATAGGGGAGATTGTCTTGATCGGTATCAGGAACATAGGTATAGGTCACTTCTGGCTCAATGGTGTGGCGTAGCTTACCCCTCATACCAAAAGGTGCGTCATATATTTTCTGCACTCTAGTATTAGCTCGAGTGGTAAACTCGCTAATCCCCTCATGCTCGGTACCATAATTGTCACTCACGCCCCAATAATAACGCTCACGATAAGATATTTGTGGGACGATATCAACGACATCGCCTAACTTTATAGCGGCAGATAAAATAGGCCGTGCCATCAAGCGATTACCAGTTATCCCTTCACGGCGCCAAAAATTAGTGTACTGTGTTTCAAGTGCATAATAAAAGATTGACTCACCTAGCTGCTGCCGGGTTACATCAAAACTTATCCGGGGCAACAACTGCAGAGTGGTATCGTCATCATCCTCAAGATCTTCTATGTATTTCATCTGCCCGATCAAATTATACCTTCCCCAATTCTTACTTAAGGAAAATACCGATTCAACCTTATCTTTGTTGTATTCCTCGGCAATCGTACCAAAGTCTTCAAAATACTCATCATCGTTAGCATACTCGGCATCTACGACTATTCGTACACCGCCAGGCAAAGTACCAGCATGTTGCCATTCAAGGGCATAGCGCTCTTCATCAACTTGCTCACCATCGACTTGATCGACATCTATATGATAAGCGCGGATTTCACCGGCATTATCTCTTCCAAAGACGTAACGATATTCCCCCCCTTTACCTAAACCCATCTCCGAGAGGTAATCAATGTAGAGAGTAGCGTCTTGATTTACCCCAAGAACCTGATAATAAGCACCGCCATAATGAAAACCCCGATTGCTAGAGTAACCAAGCATAGGAATCATTAAGCCAGACTCACGCTCTGACTTAGCTGGATAAATCATGTAAGGAGTATACAAAGCAGGAATGTCTTTAATATAAAAAACGGCGTGCTTTGCTCTAGCATAACCACCAAGAGTTACATCAACTTCGCTAGCACCAAACTTCCAAGCCGGCACATCACCATCACAGGTGGTAAAACAACCATCTTTAATTCGGTAATCAAACTCACCCAAACGCTCAATCGATTCGCCTCGAACACTAAAATTTTGTTCACGCAGGAAGAAACTACCAGCAGTAATGGTTCCGGTACCTTGTTTCAAATTATAGTGAGCTTTATCACCAAACAATTCTTCATCTGGTGAGATCATCCGCACATCACCGGCAACTTCAACGTCACCAGTTTCCATATGCCATTGCAGACTTTGGCTATAAACTTCAAGGGTGCCCTGAACCAATTTCACATTTCCCTGTGCCCAATAGATACCAGCATCTTTGTCGAGGCTAAGTTCGTCTGCCTCAAGTTCTACAGGAATCTCGGTATTGCCAACTTGATCCAGATCAACCGCAAGTGCCAGCCCCGGAGCGACAAAAACAAACACAAAAACAATAATCCGCAATAGCATGAATATTCCGCTTTACCTTAAGAAGGTCTATACATTTATGTGACTATGAAATTACTTTGCAATTAGACCAAAAACTGCAATATCAATTAACAATTGTGACAGTATTGGTATTCAGCAACAAAAATTCTCGAATAGACGCCACCAAAAACAGTGAACCTGCAACCAAGATAGTTTCTCCAGATTGGCGATTATCTAGCGCCGCCTTAATTGCGTCAACTGGCTCAGGATAAGCAAAACCAGTCCCCCCACTGCTTTCAACTTCTTGCATCAGGATATCAACTGGTACCGCCGGATGAAACGGCGGCTGGGTAACATATACACAAGCGGCAAACGGCAACAATTCGCCGAGTAACTCTGCGGCTTGCTTGTCGGCTTTACAACCGACAACCAAATGGACTCCGCTCAAATCCTGTTGGCGTAAATAGTGGGCTAAAATCTTTGCCCCGGCAGGATTATGGGCGCCATCTAAAAGAATTTGTTCTGGCAACCATTCTAGGCGTCCCGGCCAACATACTTTTTCTAGGCCAGCTTTAATATCGGCTAAGCTTAAATCCACACCACTTTGACGTAAACAATCTGCAGCCACCGCTGCCAAAGCCAAATTTTGTTGCTGATGTTCACCACAAATGGTCGGTGTTATTTTATCGAGACAAAAGTCAGAGCCAGACACGCTAAATGTTTTACCTGTTTGGCGCCAAAAATAATCTTCACCTAACTGGACCAGGCTTGTCCCCACCGCAACTGCCTGCTGCTGTAAAACCGCCATAACCTCTTCTTGCTGCGGCGCACTAACAACTGGCACTTTGGCTTTAAAAATACCCGCTTTTTCCGCAGCAACCTGAGCTAATTCAGTCCCCAAAAAAGCGGTATGATCAAGGTCAATCGGGGTAATCACACAGAGTTCTGGAGTAACGGCATTGGTAGCATCCAGCCTACCGCCGAGTCCCGTCTCCAAAACTACCCACTCTAATTCGTGACGCTGAAAACTTAGTAACGCCATGGCAGTTGTCACTTCAAAATAGGTAGCCCGCAACTCTTCTACATGGGGACGTAATTCTTCAATCAGCTCAACCGCTTCAGCAGCAGAAATTTGCTTAGTATCGATCCTGATGCGTTCGGTAAAATCATGCAAATGGGGCGAGGTATATAGCCCCGCCCGAATATTTGCTGTATGGAAAATACTGGCTAATGCCGCAGCAGTAGATCCCTTACCGTTGGTTCCAGCGATATGGACAATCCGCAAACTTTCTTGTGGATTGCCAACTCGTTGCAGCAGTTGCCTTATATTGTCTAGCCCAAGCTTGACACCAAAAACCTGCAACGAGTACAGATAGTCGAGACTATCCTGATAATTAGGGGGCATAAAAATTATTTCTTGGTAAATATGCGCAGCAATTCCGAAAGCTTTTGCTTCATCTCTTTACGGGAAAGGATCATATCGATCATCCCATGCTCAAGCAAATACTCTGAACGTTGAAAACCTTCCGGCAATGTTTGGCGGATTGTTTGCTCAATAACCCGTGGTCCGGCAAAGCCGATCAGTGCCCGTGGTTCGGCAATATTCAAATCGCCAAGCATAGCAAAACTAGCGGTAACTCCACCGGTGGTGGGATCGGTAAGAACTGAGATAAACGGGATGCCTGCGGCTTTTAGTTTTGCCAAAGCAGCACTGGTTTTCGCCATCTGCATTAGCGACATGATGCTTTCCTGCATCCGCGCACCGCCAGAAGATGAAAAGATCAATACGGGGGCTTTAGTTTCCAAGCCTTTTTCTATTGCACGCGTAATTTTTTCACCTACAACAGACCCCATACTTCCGCCCATATAAGCAAAATCAAACACAGCAACAACGACCGGTAAACCATCCAAATTGCCTTCGCCGCAGATAACAGCGTCACCGTCACCTACTTTTTTATATGCTGCCTTAATCCGATCTTTATATTTTTTAGAGTCTTTGAACTCGAGGAAATCAACGGAACTCATCTTTGCGTCCATCTCTACAAAGGTTCCATCATCAATTACCAAAGCAATCCGTTCCCGCGCACCAATACGAAAATGGTAATCGCACTTAGGGCAGACATCAAGATTACGCTTAACCTCTTTGGCATAAACGATTTCCTGACAGTTCTTACATTTAGTCCAGACCCCTTCTGGCACCTTGACATTCTTATTTTCTACCGAAGCGGTTAACGCTTTTTTCTTCCGAAACCAGACCATAAAAAATCCTTTTGGTTTTCACCCACCGTAAAACCATCAAACCTACAGTGAGACGACATTTAACCTGTATCAGGCTGCAGTACAGTTGCTTACCATACTAACTGACAATAGAGGCCTTAAGTTCAACGATAAATTTTGCAACTTCGGGCAGTAACTGTTCGCTTTGCCCATATTTTTCGATTATTTTAACTAATGCACTACCCACGACAACGCCATCGGCAAACGCTCCAACTGCACTGGCATCGGCGGCCGTGGAAATTCCAAAACCGACGCCTACAGGCACCTTGGCATAACCTTTTAACTCAACAACAGCAGCCCTAATATCTTCCGGCGCTATTTTTTGTGCTCCGGTAACACCGGTCATGGAGACGTAATAGATATACCCTTTGGCTGCTGCAGCCAAACGTTGCATCCGCTCTACGGGTGTTGTTGGTGCCAATAAAGTGATCAGGTCAATTTCAGTAGAGACCAAATATTGGTTAATTTCATCAGCCTCTTCTGGGGGCAAATCGACCAACAATAAGGCATCTACTCCGGCAGCGGCAGCATCCTTAACAAAGCGTTCGGTACCATAATGAAAGATAGGGTTGTAATAGCCCATCAATACCAATGGCACCTGATTGGTCTTACGTACCTCAGTAACAAGTTGCAACACCTGAGCAATGGTAGTCCCCACAGCCAAGGAGCGCTCTGAAGCCGCTTGAATCGTCGGCCCATCTGCCATTGGATCAGAAAACGGCATGCCGAGTTCAATCACATCGGCACCTGCGCTGCTCAAGGTATGAATCAACTCTAGC
This sequence comes from Desulfuromonadaceae bacterium, assembly GCA_016744555.1. Taxonomy (GTDB): domain Bacteria; phylum Desulfobacterota; class Desulfuromonadia; order Desulfuromonadales; family Geopsychrobacteraceae; genus Desulfuromusa. The sequence goes on along the minus strand of JADGED010000018.1, from coordinate 6,912 downwards.
GTAGTTTCCAAACTTGGATCACCTGCAGTAATAAATGGTATTAGTGCGGTCTCTTTTCGCTGTTCCAAGGCTGCAAAAGTTGCTTCAATCCGTGACATAAATTCTTTCCTTGCTACTTAAATCTTACAAACGTCGATCGCTAAGTTTAATTGAATACCACTATATGTTTCAATCATTTTCTTAGTTATCTACCCTTTAGGGGGAGTTTTATCTCCACCGCCACTACCATTTGGCTGCGTTGCTTTCTTATTTGGTCGCCGCCGTGGTGGACGCCGTTTTTTGGTGCCAGCAGGTTTTTTATCTACCGGTGGCCGTTTGCGCTTTGGCTGGGCGCGTTTATAACTGAAACAGAAGTCTTCGTCCAGTGGCATTTCACTCGGAATTTTTTTACCCAGATAGGCTTCAATTTCATCAAGGATGTACACCATCTCTTCATCGGCAAAGCTGATTGCCTGCCCGCGTGCACCAGCCCGTGCGGTGCGGCCAATACGATGAACATAATCTTCACGATCCTGCGGCAGATCGTAATTAATAACGTGGGTAACGCCATCAATATGGATACCACGGGATGCTACATCGGTAGCGACCAAATGGGTTATCGCCCCCATTTTGAATTGTTCGAGAATTCGCATCCGTTTCTTTTGCGGGATATCTCCCGACAAAATTGCACTTGAAGCCCCATTGGCCGCCAGCAGCGCATTCAAGCGCTCCCCTTCAACCTTGGTATTAATAAACAGCATTACCCGTTCCATGTCCTTATGACGCTGCATCAAACCCAACAACAGAGCAAACTTCTCGCGGCAAGAGACATGATATAGAATCTGATCAATACCATCGGCAGTAACTTTTTCCGGTGCAATCTCAACCCGCTCGGGTAAATCCATAAATTCGTAGGCAAGTTCCATCACCTGCGGAGATAAGGTGGCAGAAAAAAGCATTGTTTGGCGTTTTTCAAACGGCGGTAATTGTCGTAGGATATAGCGTAAATCTTTAATAAAACCCATATCAAACATGCGGTCAGCTTCATCAATAACCAAAGCTTCAACCCGATTCATCGAAAATACCCGCTGCTTATAATAATCGATCAACCGTCCAGGAGTGGCGACAATAATATCGACCCCATCCTTAAGCGCCTGCCGCTGTTTTTCGTAATCAACTCCACCAAATATCGGCTGCACCTTCAACCCGGTATGCTTACCCAGTGATTCGGCATCGGCACAAATTTGCACCACCAATTCACGGGTAGGAGCCATCACCAGAGCCCGAGGGTTATTACTAGTAGATTTTTTACTACTCAGCAGCCGACAAAATAGTGAGATTAAAAATGCCGCTGTTTTACCGGTACCTGTCTGTGCCTGAGCGGCAACGTCCTTGCCAGTCAACGCCAGCGGAATAGATTTTTCCTGTACTGGAGTTAAAGATTCAAACCCCGCGACAGTGACTCCCTGTTGCACCTCTTCGGGCAAGTTTAATTCGGTAAATTTCATAGAACATAGGAGCAAGGTAAAAGGTTCAAGGTTTAAGGTTTTAGGGCCTTAACCTTTGTCCTTTAGCCTTGTGCCTTTAACCTTTCTTCAAGTGCGTCGGCTACGGTGTGCATATCTTTATCACCCCTTCCCGACAAAGAGACTAGCAAAATTTTATCTTTACCCAGTGTCGGCGCAAGTTTTATCACCTGAGCAATGGCATGGGCACTTTCTAGAGCGGGGATAATCCCTTCTACCTTGGTTAACTTTTGAAATGCATCCAACGCTTCATCATCGGTAACCGAAACATATTCTGCACGTTCGATATCATTTAGCAGGGCATGCTCTGGACCAACGCCAGGATAATCGAGCCCGGCGGAAATAGAGTGGGCATGCTGAATTTGGCCATCATCATCTTGCAACAAGTAGGTTTTATTGCCATGCAAAACTCCGGGGCTACCAGCAGAAATTGAGGCGGCATGCTTGTCGGTATCAACTCCAAGGCCAGCAGCTTCCACCCCTAAAAGATCGACCGTGGCATCGTCAATAAAAGGATAAAATAGCCCCATGGCATTGGACCCCCCGCCGATGCATGCCACAGCGACATCTGGCAAACGGCCTTCGGCTTCTTGCAATTGCTGTTTCGCCTCGGTACCAATTACAGATTGGAAATCACGGACTAACTCTGGATATGGATGGGGTCCAGCTACAGTACCGATAACATAAAAAGTGTCTCGCACATGAGTTACCCAGTGACGCAGGGCATCGTTCATGGCATCTTTTAACGTTGCGGTGCCACTGGTAACCTCTATTACTTTTGCCCCGAGAAGCTTCATCCGAAAGACATTCAGTGCCTGCCGGCGGATGTCTTCTTTACCCATGAAGACTTCACATTCCATCCCAAACAAGGCGGCCACAGTCGCGGTAGCAACGCCGTGCTGGCCAGCACCAGTTTCAGCAATTACCTTCTTCTTCCCCATCCGTTTAGCCAGTAAAATCTGGCCAACAGTATTATTTACCTTATGGGCACCAGTATGATTCAAATCTTCCCGCTTAAGGTAGATTTTCGCCCCACCCAGCTCTTGCGTTAACCGCTCAGCAAAATACAAGGGGCTAGGACGACCGACATAGTTGCGCAAATAATAGTCAAATTCACGCTGAAATTCGGGGTCAGCTTTTGCCTCAGCATATGCTTGTTCCAACTCCAACAATGCCGGCATCAAGGTTTCGGCTACATAGCGACCACCGTATTCGCCAAAGTGGCCACGGGCGTCGGGATATTGATAATTCATATAAAAGTTCCTAGCGTGCGTCAGCAGTTTTTACCTGCTGAATAAATTTGTAAATTTTATCGTGATCTTTAATTCCGGGCTGCTTTTCCACCCCACTGGAAACGTCAACGGCATATGGTGCAACTTGCGCTACCGCCTCTGCAACGTTACCGGGATGCAACCCGCCAGCTAAAATTAACGGTAGCTGCGCCGTATATTGTTTTGCCAATTGCCAATCAAAGCTTTCTCCTGTGCCGCCGTAGTGTTTGTCATTCCAAGCATCCAGCAACAATGCCGAAACCTTATACTGGTCTACATTAACCAGGGAACTGGCACCTTTTACCCGTACGGCTTTAATCACCCGGTGTGGAGGTAGGCAACAATCCTTTGGGGTTTCATCACCGTGCAGTTGCACGGTATCCAGACCGGTATGTAGCATGGTCTGTCTAATTGTTTCTGCCGTGGCGTTAACAAATAGGCCAACGGTGGTTATAAACGGTGGCAATGCCGCTACGATTTCTTTGACAACCTCGAGGGCGACGTTACGGGGGCTCTTGGGGTAAAAAACAAAACCCAGGGCGTCGGCACCGGCGTTGGCGGCAAAGAGGGCGTCTTCGATATTGGTGATACCGCATATTTTTATTTTTGTCGTCATATATTAAATATGTATCCGAGTGTTACGTTCAAAACAATTTCAAGGTCAAGGTCGCGGGGGTTGCGGCCCCGCTCGACGCCTTCATTTCTTTGTGCGTCCAAAGAAACGAAGCAAAGAAATACGCCCGAACTCCTTGCCTGCCATAGCCTCAGGCGATGGCAGGTTCCCTCCATGAAATCTGCTCTTGGCGGAGCGGCAAAAACTCGGCTGCGCCTCAAACATTTCCCGCTCTGTTTCGCCAAGCGCCGCTTTCATTCCGGCGGCGTCACACGGGGGGACAAGTCAAAAGCAAGGCCAGTTTATCCATTTGTCTTTGTTCCTGCCTTTGTTCCTGCCTTTGTTCTTGCCTTTGTTCTTGACCCGTTCGCCATTAGAAGCGCCTGCGCTTCGTTAGGCGAGGAACGAAATTTCACAATCAAACGTACTCTAACTTCCCCGACGCCCGCCCGTAACAATTCCGGAGAGTTGCAACGAAGCCGAGAACATTTTGCTAACTCCTCCAGCCAAGGTACGGTAGAAACTCTAGCGACAGTAATAAAAAAGCCATTTTTTGCTTCCTTTTTGTTGGCTTGGACAAAAAGGACGGCGGCTGTCGGTCCGCGAACCGACGGTCTTGACTCTAAAAAGTCAACAAAACTATCCTAACAATTCCCGCAATTTCCCCTCAATATCATCTTCCCGCATCAAACTCTCACCAATCAAAAACGCCCCCGCCCCTGCTTGCTGCAAACGCTCAATATCGACACGACTATGAATACCACTTTCGGCTACAGCCAACTGCGCTGCTGGAATCTGCGGGGCTAATTGCTCGGAAACTGCCAAATCGGTAACGAAGGTCTGCAAATTGCGATTATTGATCCCAATCAAATCGACCGGCAACGGCAACGCCCGCTCCAACTCCGCAGCGTCATGCACTTCCAGCAAAGTATCCAGTTGCAATTCTCTGGCTAGCTGAGCCAACTCCAACAACTGCTGGTCATCCAAGGCAGAGGCGATCAACAAAATAGCATCAGCACCGGCAACCCGAGCTTGAAACACCTGATAAGGATCGACAATAAAGTCTTTACGCAACAGCGGCAGCCCGACAACAGAGCGGATTTGCTGCAAATAATCGAGGGAACCGTGAAAATAACTGACATCGGTCAGCACCGACAAACAACTAGCCCCACCAGCCTCATAGCTTTTGGCGATGGCGACCGGATCAAAATCGGCGCGGATTATCCCTTTGGACGGTGACCCCTTTTTCACCTCGGCAATAATAGCGGTACCATCTGCTGAGGTTTGACGCAACTTAGCAGCAAAACCGCGGGTTGGGCCACAATCGGCGACCATCTGCTGCAGTTCTATAAGTGATAACTTGCTACTGTCGGCAGCTATTTCGGTTTGCTTGGTTGCGAGTATTTGATCGAGAATCATTTCAAGTTTAACTTTCTGGTTGTACGATTTATGATATTTCCACTACTAGGGTGATGAAATCGCTAACGGCTTCCCCCTCATCCGCCCTACGGCCACCTTCTCCATTGGGGAGAGGGAGTCTGGTTTTTAACTGTTGGTAATTTTGATCAAATCGGCCAAGGTTGCTTGCGCTTTACCGCTGGCAATAGCATCTCGAGCCATGGCAATACCGGCGTCAACACCGTTAGCTAAACCGGCAGCAACCAGTGCGTAGGCACTGTTCAATAAAACAATATCGAGCTTCGGCCCAGTTTCTCCGGCAAGAATAGCGTTAATAATTGCAGCATTCTCCTCGGCATCACCACCCTGTAAATCTTCTAATTTGCAACGCTCAAAGCCAAAGGCCTCTGGGGAGATGCTATGCACCTCGACGATCTCGCCACTAATCGCAGCGATCAAAGTTGGGCCAGTCAAGGTTATTTCATCCATTCCGTCTTCGCCGTGAACCACAAATCCCCGTTGGCAACCAAGCTGCTGTAGCACCTGCGCTAACGGTTCCACCAAGTCGGCACGATATACCCCCAACACCTGCCGGTCGGCAGCAGCAGGATTGGTTAGTGGGCCAAGAACATTGAATATGGTACGGATACCAATTTCACGCCGCGGTCCAATTGCGTGCTTCATTGCCCCATGCAGTGCCGGAGCAAACAAGAACCCGACCCCAATTTCGTTGATCGATTCAGCAACCTTAGCTGGGGAAACGTCCAACTTAACCCCCAGCTTTTCAAGAACATCGGCGCTACCACATGCGGACGAAACACTACGATTACCATGCTTGGCAACTTTTGCCCCACATGCTGCAACGACGATAGCAACGGTTGTCGATATATTAAAACTGCGGGTTCCGCTGCCACCGGTGCCACAAGTGTCGAGAATAGTTTCACGATCAAGATTAATATCGTCACGATCAATATCAACGACATCGCCAACTTGAATCGGAGTAGCGCGATCACGCATTACCCGCGCAGCACCAATAATTTCGGGAATGGTTTCACCCTTCATCCGCAATGCCGTGATAAATGCGCCAATCTGGGAATCGGTCGCTTCGCCACCCATAATCTGATTCATCACATCAATCATTTCAGCTTCGCTAAGATCTTGCTGTTCCACTATTTTCGCAATTGCTGCTTTAATCATCGAAAACTCCATTTTCACAATCTAAATCTATTTAGCCACCAAGGCGCTAAGGACACCAAGAAGGGCAAACCTACCTTAACGGAGAGGCGGAGAGATGCATAGCAAAGTCAGACCTTTTTGAGTTTTAAAACCTCAAAACGCTTTTCTCTCTGACCTCAGCGTCTCTCCGTTAATATTATGATTTCTTGGTGCCCTTGGTGCCTTGGTGGCAAAAGGTTTAAGTTATTCGCTTGCTGCTAAAAAATTACCCAACAGCGTCATGCCATCGGTAGTTAATATCGATTCGGGATGAAACTGCACCCCATATACCGGCAACTCTTTATGTTGCAAACCCATTATCTCCCCCTCTTCGGTCCAAGCGGTAATATCCAAACAGTCGGGGAAACTTTCTCGCTCTGCTATTAGAGAATGGTACCGGGTAGCGGTAAATGGATTGGGTATATTCTTATAAAGGGAACTGCCATCGTGAATTATGGGGCTGGTTTTACCATGCATCAAGCGATCCGCACGCACCACCTTACCGCCAAAAGCGGCAGTTATCGATTGATGACCGAGACAAATCCCCAACAGGGGGATTTTGCCAGCAAACCGTTCTATTGCCGCAACCGAAATGCCTGCCTCGTTCGGGGTACATGGTCCCGGAGAGATGACCAAGTGGTCGGGAGCCATATGCTCAATGTCATCAAGGGTAAGCTTATCATTTCTAACGACCTTTACCTCTTCACCCAGCTCCATAAAGTACTGCACTAAGTTATAGGTAAAAGAATCGTAATTATCTATCATTAATAACATGGTGACTCCTCAAAGCTGCTTTTTCTGAACCATATTCGCTGCGCGAAAAATAGCTCGTGCTTTATTCATGGTTTCCTTCCATTCCAATTGCGGCACCGAGTCTGCAACAACACCGCCTCCCGCCTGCACATAGAGC
>JADGED010000189.1 GCA_016744555.1 Desulfuromonadaceae bacterium | reverse complement strand
GCATATGCCCTGGTCCCTCAATCATAACCTGAATACCAGCATCCTGTGCCCGTTGGGTCAATTCGCCGAGGAGTATCAGTTCTTGAATCTGCGCTCGGTCGGTGGCGTCAGCAAGACAGCCGGGTCGGAAACCGTCACCGAGTGATAGTACTGCATCGTATGGGCGAACCAACTCTAGCAAGCGATCATAATGTTCGTAGAGAGGGTTTTCAGCGTTGTTATAGTCCATCCAGCCAACGGTAAAAGAACCACCGCGAGAAACAACTTCGAGTAACCGACCCTCCTTGTCCATGCGACCGACAGTTTCGCGGGTGACACCACAGTGAACGGTGATAAAGTCAACGCCATCATCAAGGTGTTTTTTAACCCCAGCAAAAATATCTTCTACTGTCATATCGACGATTGGCTTGCCTTGCTTGATAACGGCATCACAAGCAGCTTGATATAGCGGCACACTACCTATACAAAGATCGGTTTCGGCGATAATTGCAGCACGGATTTCATCAATGGGGCCACCGGTAGAGAGATCCATAAGGGCATCGGCGCCAGCGGCAGCTGCTACCTTAGCTTTTTCTAGCTCTTTGTCGATGCTAGTATCATCTTGGCTGGTACCAAGATTAGCGTTGGTTTTAGTCCGAAGACCCTCACCAACGGCCAATGGCTTACCATTGGTGTGCTTGTTGTTCAGACAAATAACAGCTGTACCAGCAGCGATTTTCTGACGCAAAATTTCTGGTTCGATGTTCTCAGCAGCAGCAGCTTGGCGTACCAAGTCACTAATTTGCCCATCACGGGCCATTTCGAGCTGGGTCATGAAGAGATCCCTTTTAAAGTGATAAAAGCAGTACTAGCCTACATTTTGGGCGTAGCATTGCAGTTGAAAGATTAATCGGTGAATTTACTGGCGGGTAGTCTAATCTATTGTAGGGGGTTCATGCAAGAGCTGCATTGCCGCTTGGATATGATTTACTGGTCCGTGACCCTTGCCGATTGGTTGTGAATGCTCTATAGCAATGGTGATAAAGCGCTTTGCCAGCTCTACCGCTGACTTTAATGGATAGCCTTGGGCAAGGAAGGTCGCAATTGCTGCCGACATGGTGCAACCGGTACCATGGGTGTTGATAGTATCGAGGCGTTTGCTCTCCAATTCATGTTCGATATCTCCGAGCAAGAGGATGTCGATAGCAGCACCTGGTAGGTGTCCACCTTTAATTAGAACATTGCGTGCCCCTAGTTCCTGTAGGCTGCGACCGGCTTCAACCATGTCAGTTGTGGTCTGTGGTTCAATTCCGGTAATGACTTTAACTTCGGGTAAATTCGGAGTTAATAGATATGATTGGGGTAATAAGCGCGAGATAAGTGTGTCGCGAGCTTGTTCGTTAAGGAGCGATTGTCCCCCCTTGGCAACCATAACTGGGTCGACCACGGCAAGAAGAGAATGCTTTTTAATGGTTTTGGCTACACAAGCGACAATGCCGCCCCAGCAAAGCATTCCAGTTTTAACTGTATCGGTGCCGATATCATCAAGAACACTGTTGAGTTGGGTTTGGACGAAGTCGGTGTTGATTTCGTAGATATCCTGAACACCGGTAGTGTTTTGGGCCGTAAGTGCTGTTAGTACCGAGCTTGCGTAACTGCCAAGTAACGAAATGGTCTTGATGTCTGCTTGAATTCCGGCACCACCACTGGAATCAGATCCGGCGATGGTTAATACTTTGCCGTTGGGGGCTTTTTTGTTGCGATTAAACAGTAGCGAATATTCTTTTGCCGCACGGGCTGGGTCAGAATCTGCCATAATCCCAGAAATAACAGCAATTGAGTCGGCGCCTGAATTTATTGCGGCAAAGGCTCCTTCTGGGGTGATACCACCAATAGCAACAATTGGAATTCGTACTGCTTTACGCACCATGCTTAGTGCTTTTAGCCCGACAACACTGGTGTCGTCTTTACTATTGGTAGGAAAAATTGCACCTATGCCAATATAGTCGGCACCGTGCATTTCGGCTTTTAGGGCTTCATCAACATTGTGGGTTGAAACACCAATTATTTTATTGTGACCAAGGAGTTGGCGTGCCTGATTAACCGAGATATCATCTTGTCCAAGATGGACACCCGCAGCGTCAATTTCTTTAGCTAGCTCAGGAAAGTCATTTATTATTAGTTTGGCATCATGGGTGTCGCAAAGCTTTTTTAGCTCTTCTGCCATCTGCTGCCGGTCGTCTGGGCGAATATCTTTAGCACGGTACTGGATGACTTTTGCGCCACCAACTAGTGCTGCATTTACTTTGCTAAGGAGTTTTCCGTCGTGGTTGTTGTCGGTAATTACATAAAGACCGGAAATCATTAGTGGAGATTCCTTTGATGGAAGATATCAGTATTTCTCGTTATCATTTTTATTAATAGGTGTTTCGTGAAACATAGACAGTTTTATTGTAAATTTAGAATGAGAATAAAACAATCGAAAGTGATGGTATCAGGATAAAATCTTGGTGTCAATTAATCGTTAGCGTCTATTGTCTCTTTACATAATTGGTTTTACTCAAGTATATGTATAAGTATTATTGCTATGTGTGGTGTAGAAACCGGTGATTGTAAAAGGGGTGTTTGGTGGAATATTCTTCACGTCCAACTTGGGCAGAAATAGATTTGTCAGCGTTGCGCCATAACTTACAGCAGGCACTAAATTGTTGCCCAACGAAGCAGCGGCTGTTGGCAGTGGTAAAGGCTGATGCTTATGGTCATGGGGCAATCCAGGTAACAAAGGCATTGCAGGCTTCTGGTGTTAGCGATTTTGCTGTTGCGACGTTAGAAGAGGCTATAGCTTTACGGCAGGCAGGCATTGTTGATAATCTCCTTGTTCTTGGCGGTTGTTTTCCCGGTCAAGAAGAGGCATTACTTCACTATGATTTAACTCCAACAGTATTTGATGCCGATACAGCACAGCGCTTGAATTGCGAAGCGTTACGCCAACAGCGGCAACTAAAGGTACACCTTAAGGTCGATAGTGGCATGGGGCGAGTTGGCTTTTTGCCAGATCAGTTACGCGAGTTTTTACCGTCTGTACGGCAACTGGCTGGTTTGCAAATTACTGGATTTATGTCCCACCTTGCATGTGCCGATGAGTTGAATTCGCCGGTAACGGCAGAACAATTAACTCAATTTCGCAAAATGCTACAAATGGTACATAGTGCTGGGATTGTTCCGGTTGATGTCCATTTAAATAATAGCGCGGGGTTAAGCAGTAAGCAATGTCCTGAATGCACTATGTCACGCCCTGGTATTATGCTTTATGGTGGGTTGCCAGGTGCAAGTTTTGCCAACCTGCTAGACTTAAAACCGGTTATGCACCTGCGGAGTAATATTGCGCAGGTGCGGCAATTGCCAGCGGGAAGTGGTATTTCTTACGGCCATCGTTATCATACTGAAACTTCTAGGCAAGTTGCAGTGTTAGCGATTGGTTACGCAGATGGCTATAACCGTCTATTTAGTAATTGTGGCCAAGGGATATTGCATGGGGAACTCGTTCAACAGGTTGGCACTGTTTGTATGGATTGGACTATGTTTGATGTGAATGCCGTAACCAAGGCGCAAGTTGGTGATTGTGTCACCTTGCTTGGTACGGCAGATGGCATAACCATAACTGCTGATCAGTTAGCTGAGCAGTTGGGAACTATCTCCTACGAAATTTTCTGTCGCATCGGCGCGCGGGTGCCAAGACGTTACATATAAAGCTTCTACGGTTTAATCTAGCAATTCTATAAGCAGTTGTTTCTTGGGGTAAATCGTGCTAAAAACCGCTCACTAGAACGTCATCAATTTCACGAACTAAATATAAATATCATTGCAAAGAAAGGTACTTTTTTTATGGCAACTATCAAAAGGGCACTGATTTCAGTGTCGGATAAAACTGGAATCCTCGATCTGGCGCGTGAATTAGATCAATTTGGAGTTGAATTATTGTCAACTGGTGGTACCGCAAAAATGATCCGTGATGCCGGAATCCCAGTTAAAGATGTTTCTGAATATACTGGTTTCCCTGAAATGATGGATGGCCGGGTTAAGACTTTACATCCAAAGGTTCATGGCGCTTTGCTTGGTTTGCGTGACAATCAGGAACATGTTGCCGCAATGACAGCACATGGGATCGAGGCAATTGATCTGGTGGTTGTTAACCTTTATCCTTTTGAGGCAACGGTCGCTAATGAAAACTGCAGCCTCGAAGATGCCATTGAAAATATCGATATTGGTGGGCCGACCATGTTGCGCAGTGCCGCAAAAAACAACAAGTTTGTTACTGTGGTAATTGATCCTACCGATTATGCCACAGTTATTGACGAAATGAAGCAAACCGGTGGTGAAGTTTCTGCGGCAACCAATTTCCAATTGGCGGTTAAAGTTTATCAGAGCACCGCTGCGTATGATGGTGCTATCTCGAATTGGCTTGGCAAGCGTACCAGCGAAGATGCTGCAGAGTTTGCTCCAACCTTGACCCTGCAATATCAAAAAGCTCAAGGGATGCGTTACGGTGAAAACCCCCATCAGAATGCAGCTCTTTATGTAGAAAAAAATATTACTGAAGCCTCTATCGCAACAGCGAAGCAACTTCAAGGCAAGGCACTTTCATATAATAATATTGGTG
>JADGED010000188.1 GCA_016744555.1 Desulfuromonadaceae bacterium | reverse complement strand
AGATTACCCCGTCAATGTCGAATTTCTTCAGGTTGGCAGTGGCAAAATGCAGTGCCACGTAAGGTGAATAGGTCCAGTCGATCAACCGGGTTGGCAGACCATAGTGTTGAGCCACCGACAACCAGTGCCAGATCGAGTCCTGCTCTACCACACTACGGCGGGCATATTTTTTAAAGTTACGCAGCAAGTGACGCTCCAGCGGGACATAGTCACCACCCAGCCGGGTCAATGTCGTCTCCAACGGGTAATCAACATTAGACAGCCCCCGGAACGCGTAGCGGGAGCGATAACGCCCCAGCTCACTATTCCACGCATCGACAAATAACTCTTCTTGCAAATGGGCCCAACTGGTAACGGTTGTATCTTGCATTAAGGCAACCCCTTCTACAAAATTTTTATCACCACTATTCTATCCACGTTAAACGCCAACATCAGCCGAAAACTACTTAAACATTAGCATAAAATGCTAAGTAACATGTAAAACACAAAAAGATAATAACATCCCTCTAGGATATTTTTCTATCAGAGAAAAACTCTTACCGCCGCCCCAAAATTCGCACCAAACGTAAAAACAGATTGATGATATCCATATAAAGTGCCGCCGCTGAATCGATAGCATTATCTACGGTATGCGGGATATTATTGGCGCGTGCCCAGTCATAACCGATATAACCGCAAAAAATCAGTACTACCGCATAATCGATATAGCCACCGTGGATGCCGAACACAAAGTACAGCACCAATTCATAAACAATTACGCAAAGGAGCGATATTGACAACGCACGGCCAATGCCAATAAAAAAGGCTGGATACATGGTTCCTAGCAACATCATAATGGCGGTTATAACCGCTGTCGATTGGATTGCCATCATCACCACATCGGGGCTATAGCGGCTGACCACCAGATTGATAATCAATCCGAATGGAGCAACGACAAGGAGGTAACCCAGGAAACTTATCGGCGGGCTGTCGGACTTGCTGAACAGTGCAACACCAGCAAAACAGCAAGCAAAATAACCGATAAAAAACACCCATGGGTTGATGCTGGCAATGTTCTCTACCGGGATATATTTCACCATGGCGTAATTAATTGCAAAACCGATTAGCAGGGTACCGCCAATAATGGCGTTGTATAATCTAGCGCTAATTTCCATGGCTGTAGTGTTAGTGCGGTTGAATACGTTAGTTTGCATTTAAGTCCTCTTGTTCTGTCCTAATTTGGTTAATAGTAGTCTGCACAAAAACTGTCATCTCGTTCTCGACCATAGCTTTTTCTTCTGCAGTTAACTCTTTATAGCCACGCAAATATGGCCAACCATAGCCCCAGCGAAACGATGTAGGCCAATACGGGCTGCCACCGACCCTAACCCCGGCCAGCATCAATTTGGCAATTTCCGGCTCACCAACCTGTGCAACACAGACCTTTAGCGCCACATCTGCCTGCTTGCGCATGTTCACACTGCCACCAGCCCAATAGGCCTTATCGTGTTCAACGCAACACTTGCGCCAAAGACTCTTTTCGACAATGGTTCCATCGGGGAAAGCGCTACAGCCGTCAGAGGTGAATGGCTGTAAATCGCCCGCACTTGCATTACTGGGGATAAGTAAAAAAAAGAAAATTACGAGAATAAATTTCATACTAATTTCAAAAACGGAGAAATGGATTTACCAATAACAGGCATGAATCTTTCACTAATCACCCTACTACGTTAAACTTTAAACGTCTAAAACAGAAACCACCATTTCGATCTCTTCAATCCGGCGCTCCTCCATCCGTCGTACTCGAAACAACAAATTGCCTTCGGTACAACTATCCCCTTCCTCGGGGATTTTACCCATAATCTGCATAACGTAACCAGCCAATGTGGTAACGTGCTCTTCCGGCAAATTCAGATCAAAACGGCGGTTAACTTCACGTAGGGGCATAACGGCATCGATAAGAAAATGTCCCGGTTTAAGTTCACGAAAATCGAACTCTTCACTGTCGTATTCATCGTTAATATCACCAACAATCTCTTCAACCACATCTTCGAGGGTTACAATCCCCTCCACACCGCCATATTCATCAATAACTATGGCCAAGTGCTCACGCCGACGCCGGAAACTCTGCAACAACAATCCGACTCGTTTGGCTTCGGGAACGTAATATGGCTTGCGACATAAGTCATTGAGCGAGAACGACTCCGAATGGCTAATATAATCGAGAATGGTTTTCGAGTGAATTACCCCGACAATAGTATCAAGATCATCCTTGTAGATTGGAAACCGTGAGTGGCGGGAAGAGTTAACGATTTTCAAAACCTCAGCAAAACTGGCGGTCACATCGATACCGACAATTTCCGTCCGTGGAACCATAATGTCACGCACCCGGGTTTCGGTTAAATCAAAAATACCGTGCAGCATCCGCCGCTGTTCCGCAGCAACAACCCCTGATTCTTCGCCAACTTCGATCATCGCTTTGATTTCATCTTCGGATACAGAGATATCTTCAGCGGCCTGCTTAGTAATAAAACTAGTTAACCAGCCAGAAATGGTAGAAACGATGAAGATGACCGGGGTTAAAAACCACACCACAAAACCGATGGGCTTTAATACCCGAAAGGACATCTTTTCGGGATATTGAGCGGCGTAAGTTTTTGGGCAGACTTCGGCAAAAATCAGCAATATGGGGGTTAAAACGGCAACAGTAAGCCACTCCCCGGACTTGCCAAAATAGGTAACAAATAGGCCGGTGGCGATAACCGATGCGGCAATATTAACGATATTATTGCCGACCAAAATACCACTGAGGAGACGATCGGGTCGATCTAGCAGATTGGCCAATTTATCCGCATTGGGATGACCTTTTTGCTGGAGAAAGCGCACCCGTAATTTATCGAGGGCAAGCAATGCCGTTTCTGAACCAGAAAAAAAACCAGACAGTGCCAGCAACGCCAGTAACACTAATAAGCGCCACCCTAACTCTTCAGACATCAAAGCTCCCTAAAACCGTTAGAAGGATCAAACAGATTAAAATAAAAAACGGATTCTAACTCAAACGCCTCTAAAGGGAAAGTCCTCCTTTGCATGGTAATGGGCAACATGATATAAGCCGAGGTGAATCAAACAGGAGAAAACCATGACTACATCAGCTCAATTCGACATCGCCCAGCAACGCCACAGTGAACTTGCGCAACAGTTGCACCACCACAATTATCTCTACCACAACCAAGATCAACCGGAGATAAGCGATGCAGAATACGATAAGATGATGCAGGAGCTAAGCGAAATTGAAGCAGCTTTCCCCGCACTTACTACAGCAGAATCTCCAACTCAACGCATCGGTAGCACTCCGGCAAAAGGTTTTGCCACAGCAACCCATGCGACCCCAATGTTATCACTAGAAAATGCCTTTAACGCTGAAGATTTATTCAGTTTTGATGATCGAACCAAACGCCACCTTGCCCGCACCGAAGAACTAGAATATCTGTGTGAACCAAAACTCGATGGCGTCGCTGTAGCGTTGACCTATGTGGAGGGAAAACTTATCCGTGGGGCAACCCGTGGCAATGGCAGCCAAGGGGAAGATATAACTCCCAATGTTCGTACCATTAGAGCAATTCCGTTACAACTGACAAACGACTACCCCGACCGCCTTGAGGTTCGGGGGGAAATTTATATGGAACTGGAACCATTTCAAAAACTAAACCAACAGCGTCGCGAAGAGGGTGAATCAACCTACGCCAACCCCCGTAACTTAACCGCTGGAAGTCTGCGCCAGTTGGATGCCAAACTCACCGCTACTCGCCCCTTGACCATCAGCTGTTATGGCTGTGGTGAGATCTCTGGAAATTCCCCTGCCAGCCATATGGAACTATTGCAAAAGCTCCGCCATTGGGGTTTTAAGGTCAATCTAGAAACGTTAAAGGTAGCCAAAAACATTACTGCGGTGGTGAAACGCTACCAAGAACTGCAAGAGCTGCGTGAGCAACTCCCCTACGAAATTGACGGCATGGTGGTTAAAGTTAACCAGCGTGCAATTCAAGAAGAACTAGGTGAAAAAAGTCGCACTCCACGTTGGGCCATTGCAGCAAAATTTCCGGCGCGGCAAGAGACTACTATTATCGAATCGGTACGGCTGCAAGTGGGCAGAACTGGAGCCGTTACCCCAGTTGCAAACTTGCGCCCGGTAAATGTTAGTGGCGTAATGGTCTCTAGCGCAAGCTTGCACAATTGGGACGAAATTGAGCGTTTAGGGGTTATGGTCGGCGACACCGTAATCATCGAACGTGCCGGTGACGTTATCCCCGATATCGTTAAAGTGGTAACCGAAAGCCGTACTGGAGCGGAAGAGTTAATCCCCAAACCACAATTTTGCCCAGTGTGTGATTCACCCGTTTACCACGCCGAAGATGAAGTTATTCCCCGCTGCCAGGGGCTAAATTGCCCTGCTAAACTGAAAGAGTCGCTAAAACACTTCTGCTCCCGCAACGCTATGGATATTGAAGGCTTAGGCGATCGACTTATTGATCAACTTTTATCCCTGAACTTGGTCAGCAGCATTACCGACCTCTATCGGCTGCAACAGCAAGATCTGTTTCAATTTGACCGGATGGGCGAAAAACTCGCAAACAACCTACTTCAAGCAATTGCGGCAAGTAAGAA
>JADGED010000187.1:3626-4697 GCA_016744555.1 Desulfuromonadaceae bacterium | reverse complement strand
CCCTTATACCATGCTAGCCGATGTTTCTGATGTTTTCGATTCTGGTTGCGATGGGGAATACAAAATGTTTCCGGGTGGAACCAAACTAGAAGATGCCGCCGAATCAATCAACGGCAAGGCGACCATCGCTATACAAAAATACTCCACCAACTCAACTATGAAATGGATCAACACCGAGTTTTCTGGAGCTAAAGAAATCCTGCCCATGCCTTTTGGTGTTAAGAAAACTGACGAGCTACTGCTTAAATTAGCTGAGATGTTTGGCAAAGAGATCCCAGAAGAATTAAAAGCTGAACGGGCCAGAGCGGTCGATGCCATGACTGACGCCCACCAATACATTCACGGCAAAAAATTTGCCATTTTTGGTGATCCAGACTATGTCATTGGCATCGTTACGTTCCTCCTCGAGATGGGTGCTCGCCCATGGCACGTACTGGTTTCTCGGGCGACAAAGAAATTCCAAAAAGAGATGGATGCCCTCCTTGCTAGCTCTATGTATGGCGAAGGTTGCACCTGCTACATCAATAAGGACCTTTGGCACATGCGCAGCCTACTGATGACCGACCCAGTAGATGGCATGATCGGCGATACCCACGGCAAATGGGCTGCTCGCGACGCTAAGATTCCACTATTCCGTGTCGGCTTCCCAATTATCGACCGGGTAAACCTCCACCGCACTCCGGTAGTTGGTTACAACGGTGCAATCAGTCTGCTCAGTATGATTGCTAACAAGTTTTTGGATATCACTGATGAAACCTGTGAAGACCAATGGTTCGAAATGATGCGTTAACGCCAAGGAACAAGGTACAAGGATCAAGGTCAAAGGTGACATTCCTTGTAACTTGATCCTTGTTCCTATCCCCAAAGGGGAAAACAAATGATCCGCACTCGCCGCTTTGAAATTGTATCGAGATATGACCACAAAGGATTGATGATGAAAGTTGCATTTGCCAGTACCGATAAAATCCATATTGATGAACACTTTGGTCAAGCTGAAGAATTCTATGTTTGGAATATCGCCCCCGAAGAGGCTGAATTTTCGGGAGTTATTCAGGTTAAAGACGAAACTGG
>JADGED010000187.1:1634-3616 GCA_016744555.1 Desulfuromonadaceae bacterium | reverse complement strand
GTGACGCTGCCGACCGCATCGAAGCCCGTAGTGCCGCCTTGGCAGATTGCGCAGTGGTCTATGTCGGTGAAATCGGAGGGCCAGCGGCCGCACGCCTGGTGGCGAAAAAAATTCACCCGTTAAAAAGCAAAACCAAAGAACCAATTACCACAGTAGTAGAAAACCTGCAAAATGTGCTCAAAGGCAACCCACCACCTTGGCTACGCAAGGCAATGCTCAAAGAGGCACACTAACTTACTACTCGATTTAAGTATTTAAAAGAGACTTTTTAAGGAGAAATAGATAATGGCTGTATTAACAGGAACAACCAAAGGCGGCGCCAGCTGGACCCCAACTTTCGTCGAAGCGATAGACCCGGAATCATGTATTGGCTGTGGCCGCTGTTTTAAATCGTGTTCACGCAAAGTTCTAGCACCAACAGAAATTGAAGATGAAGAAAACGATACTATCAGCATGGTTATGGATGTTGCTGATGCCGATGATTGCATCGGTTGTGCAGGCTGTGCTGTTGCCTGTCCAAAAGACTGCTTTACCTTTGCCCCGATGGAAGTTTAGAGGAGACGGAATCATGCTTATTGCCGTTACTTCAACCAATGGTGTCGACATTGATCAACATTTTGGCCATGCGGAAAGCCTTAGGGTCTATTCTTATAACAACTGTAGTCCAAAGTTGGTAAGGGATGTAGCGGTTGAAAAATACAGTGTTGATGATCCAAAGCATCAGTTTGACTTAGCCAGGTTTGCCGCCATTGCCAACCAGATTCTGGACTGCAAAGTTTTGCTAACTAAAAAGATTGGCGAAAAACCGCAGCAAGAATTAGAAAAACTTGGCATCAAGACTATTGTCTTATCTGGACTAATTACCGATGCCCTTAAGCTAGCTCATGATTCAATCTGCATCGGTGATTGTCAAGAACCGCAAACCATGGGAAATTGCAGCTGTAGTCACCATAAAGAGACTAAGCCAATAACCCTTTAAGCTTAGTTGAATAACTAGCTCAAAAAGATAAACTTTAACAAATATCAGAGTAACAAAGAAGTTACCCCTTGCCCCCTTGGCTATATAGGCTGCGAGGTATAAATCAACATACAGCAATGACGCTTTCGAGATCACTCGAAAGCGTTTTTGCGTTTAAAAAGGATAAAGCCATGGCTACTGGATGCCCAACAATAAAGATGCACAAAGTTACCGATCACCCATGCTTTGGTGGTGACCACAATAAAGCGGGACGGTTACATCTACCTGTAGCACCGGGATGCAATATTAAATGCGGTTTCTGTGAACGCAAATTCGATTGCGTCAATGAAAGTCGCCCCGGCGTCACCAGTAAGGTTTTGACTCCAGAACAAGCGGTTAGACGCGTCGATCTGGTTAATCGCCACATGGACAAGCTTGGTGGGGCAAAATTAAAAGTAATTGGCATTGCAGGCCCCGGTGATCCTTTAGCCAACCCCAAAACGTTTGAAACTTTTAAACTAGTTAAAGAGGCGTTCCCGGAAATGTCCTTATGCTTGTCGACCAACGGCCTGAACTTACCCGCGCAACTCGATAAGATTATCGACGCTGGGGTTAAAAGCCTTACGGTGACAATCAATGCTCTTACCCCAGAAACCGGAGCAAAAGTTTATGAATGGGTAAATGTAGCAGGCAAGCGGGTCAGCGCCGAAGCGGGAGCCGCTGCTCTATTGGAAAACCAGCTTAAGGGTTTGGAAATGGCAGCCAAAGCCGGTTTGATGGTCAAGGTCAATCACGTCTATATCCCCGGCATTAACGATCATGAAACTATCCCTCTGACCTTAAAAGCCCGGGAGCTAGGGGCGTTTATGATGAATATCACCCCAATTATTCCCGTCGGCATCTTTACCGACATCGAGCCACCGAGCAGCGCCACTATTGATATGGTGCGTAATCAGGCCGAACTGATCCTCTCACAAGCGCGCCATTGCAAGCAGTGCCGTGCCGATGCTGCTGGTGTCGTTGG
>JADGED010000187.1:0-1625 GCA_016744555.1 Desulfuromonadaceae bacterium | reverse complement strand
GCGTAATCAGGCCGAACTGATCCTCTCACAAGCGCGCCATTGCAAGCAGTGCCGTGCCGATGCTGCTGGTGTCGTTGGTAATGATATTGATTTGGAACAGCTAGAAGCCTCGCAGCTGGCCTGCTAAGACAAATCATTAACAGTGTAAGCTACTAGTCACAGCACATCATGTTCGACCAACAGCTTGTGGTCTGACAGGAAAACCATGCTACTCGACGTCAAACTAACTAAATCCTTGGGGCAATTCGACTTCTTAGTCGATTTTGCCATCGAGGGGAAGAGAATTGGCATCTTTGGCCCATCTGGCAGCGGCAAATCAACCCTTGGCAATCTACTCGCCGGGTTGGTAGCTGCCGATGATGGCCTTATCAGCCTTAATGGGAGATCTCTGTTCGATAGCAGTCATCGCATCAATCTCCCCCCGGAACAACGTCGAGTAGCAGTAGTGTTTCAGCATGCCCACCTGTTTCCCCACCTGAATGTACGGCAGAACCTCCTCTATGGCTTCAAGCGCGCAGCTGCCGAACGGCAGAAACTACAATTTGAAGATATTGTTACCGCCCTTGATATCAGCAATTTGCTCGATTGCCGCAGCAGTAAATTATCGGGTGGCGAAAAACAGCGGGTCGCCTTGGGGCGCGCCTTACTCGCCTCTCCTGACCTATTAATACTGGATGAACCATTAAGTGCCCTCGACAGTAACCTAAAAGGGCAAATCATCCCTTATCTACGGAAAACGTTACGCCGATTTGAGATTCCTTATCTGTATATTTCTCACTCTCTGCACGAAATGAGACTACTGACCGACCAGGTTTTGCATCTTCAAGGTGGCCAGGTAATAGCGATAACTGATGCCGAAGCCTTGACCGAGCAGCGGCTGAACAAAGACCAGCACGCTTACATAAATCACCTGCAGCTAAACAATCCTCGCGAAGTTGGCTCTTTACTGGGCTACAACTGGGGAAATAATGAGTTACTACTGGTTGATCAACTGCAACCACAATCGGGACTGTTCGCACTCTCCAGTAAAGAGGTGATGCTATTTAAAAAGCACCCTCACGCCCTCTCGGCCCGGAACCTCCTTAGTGCTACTATCACCGAGCTGATCGGCCAGGGGGGGATGGTGAGCGTTGAATTAGATTGCGGTGGTGAAAAACTGCTGGTTCAAGTGGTACGCGAAGCGGCACTGGAGCTGGGGATGGAAGTCGGGATGCCGGTTTATGCAGCAATTAAAGCGTCGGCATTTAAGCGATTGGAATAGATGATGATAAAAACAATTTACCCTTTTTTACGGCTTCTCCTTCTCCTTGCTATATTCACTACCACAGCAAATGCAAGCGAAGTTAGAATTTCGGTTGCTGGCAGCCTAAATGATGCAATGAAAGAGATTATCGCCAATTATGAGCAACTGCAACCAACAGTGAAACTGTTACCCAACTTTGCCGCTTCGGGCATGTTAGCAAAACAGATTGCTGTCGGAGCTCCAGCGGCTATCTATATATCTGCCAACCCCAAATGGATGACGTTCTTAGTTGAAAAAGAGATGATAGCAAAAGGTACGGACCACATCTTTGCCTACAATAAGCTCGTATTTGTAGCTCCAGAGAAGACCACCATTAAAAACC
>JADGED010000186.1 GCA_016744555.1 Desulfuromonadaceae bacterium | reverse complement strand
TGGCAGAGCAGATTGATCTTGTTACCGCCTCAGCCGGGAGCCTGTCCCAATCTGTCGAAGAGACGACTACCTCCGCCAGACACGGCGAGGAGATGACGACCACGGCACTGAAAAATCTCAAGCAGGTTCTCGGTCAGATTGAAGAAAACGGCACCATGTTCAACTCTTTTAGCGAACAAGTACAAAAGATCGGCACCATCATTGATGTAATTACCGGTATTGCCCAAAAAACCAACCTCTTAGCACTTAATGCCACTATCGAAGCTGCTCGAGCAGGTGAATATGGGCACGGCTTTGCTGTTGTTGCTGAAGAGGTTAGTAAGCTTGCTGATAGCACCAGTGTTTCGGCAAGTGAAATTACCCGTTTAATAGAAAGTACCCGTGAGCAAGGGCAAAAAGTACAACAATCTCTAGCTGAAAGTATTCATGCTATCGATGCGGGGCGTCAAGCTGTAGATATTACTGCCGAGTCTTTTAACGAAATTATTGGCAAGGCCGAAGCAGCACAGTCAAAATCGGTTATGATCCGTGACCTCACCGAGAAACAGAGCTCTGGTACCCAATCTATCGTCACTGCAATTGAGGAAATCGCTAAAATTACCGACAATAACGCCGCTGCTACCGAGGAGGTTTCTGCCGCTACCGAAGAACAGACGGCATCAATGGAAGAGATGACGTTTGCTTCACAACGGCTATCAACTTTGGCTGAAGAGCTATTAACCTCGGTGAGTCGTTTTAATCTTGGCATCAATATGGAGCAAGAGTAACCATGCAGCAATTGCTCCCATTTTTTGTTGGCGATGAGACCTATGCATTAGAACTTGCCGAAGTTCAAGAAGTTGTTGAAGACAAAACTATCTATCCATTTCCTGGGACTACGCCAATTATTGCCGGTGCAATCAGTTTTCACGGTCGAGTTATTACCGTTATTGAATTAGCACGTCTGCTCGATTTTCCTGCAGGAAAAATTGGTAACCGGCTGATTGTCTTAACCAACCAGCAACAGCAGTTTGCGCTGGGGGTGGAGCGAGTTGATAAAATTATCACCATTGATCCGAAAAAGACCAGACGCATGGAGAGTCCGGACGGTAAAAACTATATTACTGAAGTTATTCAGCATTCTGGGAGGGTTATAAATTTGTTTGACCATGAACAATTAAAACTTCAGCTAACAGAGTTGTGCACAGGAGATGCGTGTGTCTAAACGAGTACTTATTGTTGATGACGCATTGTTTATGCGTACTATGCTGCGTGACATATTCGAAGCAGCAGGGTGGGAGGTTGTAGCCGAAGCCGAAGATGGTAAGCAAGCAATTATAGGCTATCAAGAACATCAACCGGACCTAGTGACAATGGATATTGTTATGCCAGAAATGGGTGGGATTCCGACACTAAAAATAATTATCAATGCTGACCCACTTGCTCGTGTAGTCGTTTGCAGTGCTGTTGGACATAGAAACCTTATTATGGATGCTATAAGTGCTGGTGCTAAAGATTTTATCGTTAAACCCTTTCAGCCTAAGCAGGTACTTGATGTCGTAGAGCGAGTAATTTC
Source organism: Desulfuromonadaceae bacterium (assembly GCA_016744555.1). Classification (GTDB taxonomy): domain Bacteria; phylum Desulfobacterota; class Desulfuromonadia; order Desulfuromonadales; family Geopsychrobacteraceae; genus Desulfuromusa. Next base: position 3,147 of record JADGED010000186.1, on the reverse strand, counting down.
CGAATGACCATAGTCTTTACTCAATTTGTAATGCAGGGGATAAGTAGACAAGGCAAGTTAGATGGATAGTGCTAAATTCCGTGAGATGTTCCTTACCGAAGCCACCGAACATGTAGAGCAGATGATTGCTATGCTGGTGCAGCTTGATGCCGACCCTGAAGATAGAGACGGGATCGATGCGTTGTTTCGCAATGCCCATTCGATTAAAGGGATGGCTGCAACAATGGAGCACAACACGACAGCTAAACTTGCCCATCGATTGGAAGATCGGCTCGATAAATGTCGTAAACGTGGAAACATTGACGGAAATGAAATCGACTGGCTCCTTGAAGCTACCGATCTAATAGAACTATTATTAAATGATATCCGTAATGAGCGCCCAGAGCGTGATGTTGCCGATTTTATGGCCACCACCCCAGTAACAACTAGCGCAATGGCAGAGCCGACAACGAACTCCGTAGCCACACCGACCAGTGATGTTTCATTGCCTAGGGTGATCAAGCTGCAACTAAAGAGCGACGTTGTCGCGCCTGGAGCACGCCTGCTAGTATTGCTGAAACATTTATCTGCGATTGGGACTGTTGTCGATTCGACCCCGACACCAGCAGAATTACTTGAACTTGAGTCTCCCCATCAACTTAGCGTCAGAATTGTAAGTGACTTAGATCCCGAGCAGCTACGGCAAGGGTTGCAAAAATATCAAGAGATCGAAACCATAACGTTTCCCGCTAGTGCAACTGGACCAAAACCACAACAGCGGAAGACTCCAGCAAAAACAGTGCGGGTAAGTACCGAACTGCTCGATCATTTGATAAGCTTGACCGGAGAATTAATTACCAATCGCTATAGATTACAGGGTGGGGTGGATAAGAGTAACTGGCAAGAAATTGATGCTGGGGTGGGACAATTAGCCCGATTAGTTAAAAACCTTCACCACCACGTGCTGCAAGTTCGCATGGTTTCGCTAGAAGCACTCGCTGGGCGCTTGACGCGGACAGTACATGATCTTTCTCGCAGCAATGGAAAAACGGTCTCCTTGCAGGTTGAAGGCGCGACGATTGAACTGGATCGAACTATTGTCGAAGCGTTAACCGATCCATTGGTTCACATGGTTCGCAACGCAATTGATCATGGTATCGATGTTAGCGGGACCATCTGTATCAAAGCCTGGCGAGAAAAAGATCAAATCCATATTCAGGTTAGCGATGATGGCAATGGGATCGATATTGAAAAGGTTAAGGAGCAAGCACTTAAGCAGGGGCTATTAGCTCCCAGCCAAGTGAAAACAGCGCGTCGATATGATTTGTTGCAAATGATCTGTCAGCCCGGATTTTCTACCCGGGATAGTGTCAGCGAAACGTCTGGTCGCGGGGTGGGGATGGATGTGGTCAAAACGGCGGTTGAGCAAGTTGGCGGCATTTTAACGATAGAATCGCCTCCCGATAAAGGGGCACGTATTACCCTGAAGTTGCCAATATCATTGGCCATAGTTCGTGTGCTAATGGTTGAGTGTGATGGTGCCAAAATGGCACTACCAATTACTAGAGTAGCGCAAACGGTAGAGATCTCTCCAGACGAAGTCCAAAGTAGTGGTAAGCAGTTGATGATTGAGCATCAGAAAGAGTTGCTCCCCATGTTATCATTAAGGAAAATCCTAAATATTCCCAAGCGGGCTCAGCACGATCCAATTCCGATCGTTATTACCGAGGTTCTCGGTCGTAAAATTGCTTTGGTAGTTGACCGCCTAGTTGGACAGCAGGAGGTTTTTGTCCAACGCTTGCCCGAACCGTTTGATCAAGTTCGTGGTAGTAGTGGCGCTACTATTCTAGGTGATGGCGAGATTGTGTTCCTGCTTGATCTACAGTCCCTCTTTGAACATCGAAAGAGGTGTGCCGCGGAGTAAAACAAACTTGAGGCAAGTGGAGTGTCCATCGTGCCTCAAGTTAGCAATAGTTTGTAGGTTAGATTTTAAATTCAACATAAGCATTATCACGCAGCTCTTGTTGCCACTCTTTAAAGCGTAAATCGGTTTTTTCTTGTTTTAGCTTCTCTTCGATTTCGCTTCGATAAAAATCAAATGGGTCGCCATCGATAGAGAACCGTTCCACAACCTGAAATAAGTGAATATTGCCACCTATTTCGATCGCTTCACTAACGCCACCTGTATCTACACCGACTAAGGCAGTTTTTATCGCTTCGGCCAAATCGGCTTCAGCAACTAGCCCCATAGACACACCGCTTGCGGCAGCACCATGGCTAGCAGCAACTTTATCAAAATTTTCGCCATTAATTAGCAAGTCACGGCTGACACTTATCCGGGTGTTTAGCGCTGCAACTTCTTTTTCATCCCCTGTGGAGGCAGTAAAGCTGAGACGATTTACTTTAATTTGGGGCTCAGTATCATAATCGGCACGGTTTTTATCGAAATAGTCACGAACTTCTCGACTAGTCACTAAAACTTTATAATTAACTTCTTGGCCAAGCAATCGGTAACGGAGAATTTCATCTTCAATCTGCTGTGTGTATACCTCAAGACTCATCCCTTGTGAGGTTAATGCCTCATTTAGTTGTTCTCGGGTAAAATTATTTTTACGCTGCACATCCTTAACAGCACTTTCTATTTCGGCAGCAGATACCGTGATCCCTAATTCTTTAATTCTTTGCTGTAATAATTTGTCATTGATCAATTTAGATAAAGCTTGACCTTTAAGTTTATCAAATTGGTTGGCTGTCAATTGGTTCTTATTTTCTTTTTTTGCCAAAGTCGCAATGACCTCTTTATCAAGTTGATAAGTGGTGATCACTTCATCGTTAACAATTACTGCAACTCTATTCACCGTTTTTGCCGTTGCGCTAGCAACACTTAATACTAAAATCAAACTCAGGAGAATCAACGCACGCTTCATAAAAATTAAATCCTTATAGAGTATCTCTAGTTATGGGCAGGTCGAATTAAATAATCGACTATTGATCAATCGGTAATCTTATAATTATAAACTTTAATCTTCAATCTAAAACTAATGCAACTGCTGGCGGTCAATTACGACCTCTGTCTGTTGTTGCAAATTTTGTAACCAGGCATGAAAAGCATTCTCTTCTTTTTGCTGTTTAAGGATCAGCCTAATTTCGTCTTTTACGACCACATAA
>JADGED010000185.1 GCA_016744555.1 Desulfuromonadaceae bacterium | reverse complement strand
AATTAATACTTACCTGAAATACATTTAAGGTAAAGTTCTGCCTTGAACAAATAATTACCCTAGTAAAATGTTTATTATTATTGGGGTAAATAAAATTATCGTTAATTGTGGGAAAAAAGTTGGGCACAGGTTCGATGTAGAACAAAAAGGGGTTAACAACTAATTGCTAACCCCTTTTATATTATTGGCGACCCCGGGAGGATTCGAACCTCCGACAATCACCTTAGGAGGGTGCCGCTCTATCCAGCTGAGCTACGGGGCCATTGTTTTAAATATTTAAAAGTTAAGCAGACTAAAAACTTTACCAGGTGGTAGCTTATCACGTCCCTTTAGAAAATCTAGTTCAGCCATAAATACACATTCATGCAAATCAACTTCAAACTTGTCAACTAAATCAACTACCGCAGCCATTGTTCCACCGGTTGCCAATAAATCGTCAGCAATTAAAATACGATCACCTTTCTTAAACGCATCTTCATGTATTTCTAATGTATCAGTGCCGTATTCTAGTTCATAATCTATACTGCATGTATCGTAAGGTAATTTTCCTGGTTTACGAACTAAGGTGATTCCGGTCCCTAATTTGTAAGCAAGGGCAGCACCCAGAATAAATCCACGTGCCTCAATACCAACGATTTGATCAATTTTTTCACCGATATATCTATGAGCCAACAAATCGACCATACGGTTAAAGCTTTTTGCATCAGAAAGTAAGGTAGTTATATCCTTAAAGACAATCCCTTTTTTAGGAAAATCGGGAATATCACGAATAATCTGCTTTAATGAATCCATTAAACTAGCTCCTAATATAATTATAAATCATCAGAGGCAAAACTCTTCTCTAACTCTTTCCTAAGCTTAGCCAAGCTTTTTGCTTCAATTTGCCTAATTCTCTCGCGCGTAACTCCAAATTGTTGTCCAATTTGATCAAGCGTTTGAGGATCATGATCGTTAAGGCCAAACCTTAAAACCAATATTTCCTTTTCGCTATCACTTAAATCGTCCATCCATTCAAGGACATGGGCAAACCGATCTAAGTTTTCAATTTTAGTGCTCGAATCAACCAATTTAGTGTCTTCAATTGTATCAATCAGGCTGTAGTTTTCACCTTCACCTAATGGATGTTCGATTGAATAGGTTTTTTTTACTACTTGCAACATTCGCCGGACAAAACTAGCATCAACCCCCATTGCTTCGGCAATTTCATCATCATTAGGATCACGCTTTAAACGGTGCCCTAACTCACGGCTAACCTTTATCAAGCGGTTAACATCATCAGCAATATGCACTGGCAAACGGATGGTACGACTTTGGTTAACAATAGAGCGTTCTATAGATTGCCTGATCCACCATGTTGCATAAGTAGAAAAACGGCACCCCTTGCTAACCTTAAATTTCTCTACGGCTTTTATTAAACCGATGTTTCCCTCTTCAATTAAATCTAAAAATGGAAGTCCGCGGTTCATATAGCGCTTAGCAATTTTAACGACTAAGCGCAAATTTGACTCTATCATTTTTTCGCGGGCGGCAGAATCACCCTGTGCAATCAAGCCAGCAAGTTCACACTCACCTTCTGCAGTTAGTAATTTACTTTTTTGAATCTCCTTCAGGTATAATTTTACCGCATCAGCAGTTGATGGATCACCTGCTGATGAACTATTTTTACCATTGGTGCCTTTACTATCAGACCGAGGAAACTCCTTTACCGCAAACCCTTCTGCTTCAAAATTACTATCAGCATTATTATCTACTGCATCGTTATCACTCATGCTGACCTCCACAACAATCTGATTCAAATATAATAAATACTTACTGTAATTAATAAAAACTTCATTAGCTTAGAGAGGGATAATCGTTAAGGCAAGTATAAAATCGGATTTACCGCAATCTTTCCTTTACGCACCTCAAAATGGAGTCGCGACTTGCCACCTGAAGGTGGGGTACCCGACAAAGCTATCTGTTCACCCTTACTAACATAGTCACCAGTCCTAATAAGATTTTTTCGATTAAAACCATACACCGTAAAAAAATCATTTTCATGCTGCAAAATAATTAAAAAACCATACCCATCAACGCCATCACCACTATAAATCACCTTACCAGCCTCAGCAGCAACTACGCTACTACCACTCTTTACAGCAATCTCTATCCCTTTACCACCACCTGCCCTAGCTGTCTTACTAAAAGACCTAACTACTTTTCCACGCAAAGGCCATTTCAACTGTTTAACATTAGTGGCATTCTTCTTTACAGATTGACGAGAAACAGTAGTTGTTGGTTTGCTTTTTGGTTTAACAACTTTTTTTACCGGAACTACTACTGCAGTAGTTTTCTTGATAGTACTTGTCGTTGCACCATTGTTGCTTTTAGATGCCATAACAGGTACATACAAGCGGCGTTTGGCACCAGGGATAAATACACGGCTACCAATTTTTATATTAGTTGGGTCATGTATTCCATTTACCCGCGCAATATATTCCTCATCTACATTGTAAGTATGACCAATACGATAAAGAGTTTGTCCTTGCTTTATAGTATGATAGACACCTGTTTCGCAGCCACTCAGGATTAGACATAATAATGCTAAAGATAGGCTAAGAACCTTACGATTTTTCAACACAGCTTTTTGAACAAAAATTTCTATTGCTGAAAAAAATATGGTCATCCGTAATCACCTATATAGATATGTACGCAACTTTGATCGATATTACTTAAATTAATAAGTTGCTACTTCCAAATAAATCATGACAAGTATTTTAACAATAGAAATGCAGCCAGTAGCAAAATCAGTAACAAAATAGAGAGTAAATTAAAATATTTATCGATAATGGCTTTAGCTGGTTTGCCAAAATAGTAGAATAATAACGCGACTAGAAAAAAACGCATCCCCCTACCTACTAGCGATGCCAACATAAAAACTACAAAATTAAGGTCAAATACACCTGCAGCTATAGTAAAAATCTTATATGGTATAGGTGTAAATCCTGCGGCAAAAATAATCCAAAAATCGTATTGAGCAAATAAATTGCCAACTTGTTCGAAACCGGCAACCGTTATTCCGGGGACATAATCATAAAAATATTCACCGATTAAATCCCATGCCCCCCACCCCAACATATATCCAAGAGCTCCGCCGCATACAGAACCCAATGTTGCAACCAAAGCAAAACGGTATGATTTTAATGGAGCCGCTAATGCAAGAGCCATAAGCAAAACGTCTGGTGGAACAGGGAAAAAACTAGCTTCAGCAAAAGCCAAAATAGCTAAAGCAGGGACTCCATAGGGAGTATTGCCCCAAGACATGACCCAATCATATAAACGCCGAAACATTTTCATATTTATTTACTACCAGCCACGTTGACCAATCAATGGAACAAACTTACAATTCATTAGTTGTTCGCGTTTAAAACTGCCATCACTCTGTCGGACAATTCGTAATAAAGTTTGTTGCTCTTCATCTCCTACTGGCATAACTAATACACCACCTATTTCAAGTTGGTCTAGATACTCAGTTGGAATATCAGGAGAGCCAGCAGCAACAAGAATGGCAGAAAATGGTGCTTGGTCTTGCCAACCTATAGTACCATCTGCAATCTTCAAATTAACATTAGAGAGGCGCAATTGGTCCAAAACTTTTCGCGCGCGACCAATAAACACACCAATCCGTTCTATTGAATAAACTCTTTTAGCTAGCTTTGCCAAAATAGCCGTTTGATATGCTGAACCAGTCCCAATTTCCAAAACTCTCTCTGTCCCTTGAAGTCCAAGAGCTTCAGTCATAACAGCAACAGTATAAGGCTGAGAAATAGTTTGCTTTTCCCCTATGGGTAAAGAACTATCACTATAAGCGTGCCCTTGCAGTCCAGTTTCTACAAACAAATGACGTGGTACCGATAGCATAGCATCAATAACACGTGGATCAGAAATGCCTCTTTCAACAATTTGCTGATCTACCATGCGCCGACGTGAAATTGTATAATCCATCATCATTTACCATTTACAGGTGATATATTATTAAAATTTTTAGTATTCATGGAATCCTTTGTAAAAAAGGACATGATAAGCATCATTCGGAAGGTTGCTGCATTGTGTTGCGCAAGCGCTCTAAATCTCTTTTAACTTCAGCAAGAAGTTCCAGTGAAGATTCGCTTTTAACAACTATGTTTTTTTCTGTTTGTATTTTTTTTCGTGCACCAGCAATAGTAAAGCCCTGTCGATAAAGAAGCTCTTTTATCAACAGGGCAGTTTCTACATCTTTACGCCGATAGAGGCGTTGATTTGAATTGCTTTTAACTGGTTGCAGTGCCGAAAACTCGGTCTCCCAATAACGCAGAACATGGGTTTTTAGTTGCAACAACTCAGCAACTTCACCGATCTTAAAATAGAGCTTATCAGGAATTTGCGTCACCAGTTTATCTCAACACAATTAATTAGCTAGCTTCGTTAAGTTGTGATTTAAGCACCTGACTTGGTTTGAAAGTCAGTATTTTACGTGCTGAAATTACAATTTCTTCACCAGTCTGTGGATTTCTTCCCCGTCGTGCCGCTTTTTCATTGACGACAAAATTACCAAATCCAGCTATTTTAATTTTCTCACCATTTTCCAAAGTTGTTTTCATCAAATCAAAAACCATTTCAACAATGGCTGCCGATTCTTTTTTGGAGAAACCAGTAGTAAGATAAACACTTTCAATAAGATCTGCCT
>JADGED010000184.1 GCA_016744555.1 Desulfuromonadaceae bacterium | reverse complement strand
ACGATGACCGGAATCACTCTTGTAGTTAAAACTGCTAGTGGGCTATCACTACTTTATTATAAATTCGTTCCCAGTCTCGTGCCGGGACGAATGAACTTCAAATCATAAACGTCAAAACTACAGGGTTGCAACCCCGCTCAATGCCTTACTCTTTTAAAAGAATAAGCAGAAAAAGGCCTCCGAACTCCTTGCCTGTCTCCAGCAGGTTCCCTTCATTACGTAGCTTCCTTGAGGATCAGCAAAAACTCGGCTAACACCTCAAACATTTGCCGCCTTATTCTTAAATAAGCTGCTTCATTCCGGCTGCGTCACACTGGAAACAGATCAAACGTTAACAACCATCACACCGATACACTTCAGAACTCCGCAAGACTGATCAAAAATGCTTAGCTGCTAGGCGTACGAAATATACTGAATAAGTCGTACCGCTAGGTACGTCGTTGAAGTATATTTCGTACAACAACGCAGATGAGCGTTTTTCATCAGTCCCAAAAACTATGGCGGAGAGGCGGGGATTCGAACCCCGGGTAGCGTGAACTACACCCGCTTTCCAGGCGAGCACCATCGGCCTCTCGGTCACCTCTCCGCAGGCTGAGGACTTTACACCAACCACTTGGAAACTGTAAAGGGAAAATAGAACCGTCATGGCAGAAACCGGGCGGACACATCGATCCGCCCCTACCGTAGTAAATTTATATTTATTCGTAGGGGCAGACCGGTGTGTCTGCCCGATATTAATTAGTCTTCACCGGTGGCATAACGGCCGTTAACTCGGTAAATAAATGCTAGCAATTCCGCCACGGCCTGAAACAATTCTGCAGGGATATCCTCACCAATTGGAACCCGCCCCAACACTTCAAGCAAATCTGGGTCTTCAACTATATCGACACCAGCCTCTTTCGCTGCCGCAATTATTTGTTCAGCAATATCACCCGCCCCCGTAGCTACAACTTTGGGGCTATTTTCTTCCCCATTATCGTAGTGGAGAGCGACCGCCTGTAATGGCTGTTTAGTAGTTTTATTCATTACGCTCTCTCATCAAGGATATTTACCGATGCCGGCAATAATCGCTGCTGTAGTTGCTGTGCGGGCAATTTCGCATCGGCACTAAAACTTACCCCCTGCAGCTTTACCGCCTGCAAGGATTCTTTTAACTCATTACTACAGCCCTGCAAATAAGCCATTTTTTCCCGATCCTCACTAGCCAACCGTAACTGCAACCCACCATCTTCGTACAACATATCAATGCGCACATTGCCTAAAGCTGACAAGCGCAAAGATAATGACATTTGCAAAGGGGCACCACCCTTCTCGCTGTCAGTGTCGTCATGGTTTTGTTTCTCGGCCAACAGGTACCCCTCTTCTAATTCATTAAATGGTAAAGGGACAAACTGCACCTGCTCTTCTGCCAACTTAGCTTTACACAACTGTAACAACTCTATCCGCCGTAGAGGCTCCTCCACTTCGGCACCAAGGTCTTTTTGCAGATTTAACAAGCTCAACTTCAAGCTGGCCAAAGCTGCCTTCTTTTTACCCGACAGCAGTTCAGCTTCCAAATGAAAACCAAATAATTGCGAAAGAACTCCAAGCTGCTTCCCTTGGGGTAGAGTAGGTTGTTGATCCACCAATTGGCTAAGCTGAGTCACTAAGGTGGCAAACTCCGGAATCAGCACCTGCGTTTGCCCCGGAGAAGGGACAAATTTTTGCAATTGACTCAGCAGCCCTTCTAATTTACCCAGCAATTCTGGACCAACCTTCTGCCCTTGCTCCCCCTTCGATTGTACCTGCTCGAGCAAGTGCTTAATATCTGAGGTTAATTGTCCCCGCGCCTCTTGGTTAACTACAGCGCTATTTCCTCCTGGAGATATATTTTGTTGCGAAGCGACTACCGTAGACTTAACGGTGGCGGAAGAAGTGGTCTGCCCATCAACCTTAGTGGCAACGATTAAGTTCTCCTGCTGTCCTAAATCTTGCACTATTCCACGAGTCATTTGCGTCAAAATTCGATCAACCTCAGCTCCTAGCTGCGGCGATACTGCTGGCGAGCGTTGCAATTGACTTAACACCGCCAACAACAATTGATACTGCTGCCCTCCTGGCTGCGGCATTATTCGCCCCGACTGTAGTGGTGCAAGTGCGTTTCTCGTGTCGGCATACCAATTTTGCGGCAACTGCACTCCCCCTTGCTTTGGAAGCTGAGCTAGCTGCTGCTGCAGGTTCTTAACTAACTGGCCTATCACTGGCGACACTTCTGTGGCTGCGATAGCCGATGAAGATTGAAGCGGCATCTGTAGTGGCAGGGAAATAGACTTATCTGTATTTAAATTATTAGCAACATTCAATTGCTGTAATTGCGCCACAATTTGGGAGATATTACTATTTACATTGCTAGGCAATGACGTATTCGGCATTAATACTTGTTGCAATTGAGTATATATATTCTGTGTCGCTGACGGTAAGTTGCCCAACTTTACTTGAGTTTGCAGCTGACCAATCAATTGGCTCCAATCAAATGGACGAGTAAGGGTTGGCAGTGCCGAACCAAGCCGGTCATTAACTACATTATTAAGAACGCGAAACTCCAATTTGGGTTGCGTTTGCACCACCTGCAATTGCAGTTTTTGCCCAACCTGTAACTCTCGTTCACCTTGGGCGAGATAGTTTTGCCGATTAATTTCCAAAACCGACTGCTCAACCCCGACATCAACTACCGTTGCACGAACCAGTTGCGCAACAGACAGATCCAGCATAGGCGGCCCCGCAGTCCGAACAACTGGTGTTGCTACTGGTGAAAATAAATTTATCGGGACATTGGAATTTATTATCGGCATACGACCATTATCGACTCACTGTCAAAAAATATTTAATTACCAGCACAAATTACCCCGCATAATAAGTCAAATTGCCGGCACAATAACCACCCGCAAGACTAAATCGCTCCAAATTTTCGTCAAAAGATCGACACTAAAACAATTACATAAACGTAACATGCCGTTTTTATACACTTATTTAACTTGGCACACAAATAGCTATAACAAATAGAAACAAACAAACTTTTACTAAAGATTGTTTCGCAAAAAGCCGAAGAATAAATTAGCAAACAATAAAATATCAAAGTGCTTGAAGCGTTACCAGCTTCAATCGCAGTAAGGATAAGTCAATATGAACCCAACTGCTCTGATTATTGCAACCGACCAAAACAAAAAGGCTCAGATGGTCAATAGGCTTTCTGCCACTGGACTGTTCGGTATAATTAAACCGCTAAAATCATCAGCTGCGTTGTTCAGACATCTAAAATCGAAGCCGACAGATATGGTTTGCTGGGCGATTGAATCAAATGAGCAACGCTCAAATTGGATCAACAAACTGCATGCCGATGAAAAATGGCACGATTTGCCCCTTATTGCCTTTGCTGAAGATCAACAAGGGTTAATCAGTGGGCTACAACTTGGCGCTAGCGATTCCGTCCACGTCCAAATTGATCCAACCGAATTAAGTGCCCGCATGAACCGCCACCTTGAGCGCTGGCAAAGATTGTTAGAGCTACGTAAAAGCAAAGAGCAATTACAAAAGCTAGCCCTTACCGACCCCTTAACTCAACTTGGTAACCGTGCTGTTTTCGATAGTAGCATCAAACATGTAACTGCTAGTATGCAACGCTCTGGCAACCCTTGTTCACTATTAATGATTGACCTTGATCATTTTAAAAAATTCAATGACAACTATGGACATCAAACTGGTGATATGGTTTTACGTGCTGTTGCCGACACAATAAAGAGCTCTGCACGCAATGCCGACATTTGCTGTCGTTATGGTGGTGAAGAGTTTGCGGTAATTCTACCCGATACAACTGCTGCCAATGCTAAAATTTTAGCCGAACGTATTCACCAAAAAGTGGCACTTGTTTCAAAGCGGCAACCAACCGGCAGACGGGAACTAACTGTAAGTATTGGCATTAGCTGTGCCGATAAAGACAGAATTTCACACCCAGAGCAATTAATAGAAGAGGCCGACTGCGCCCTGTATCAAGCTAAAGAAAATGGCCGCAATCGCACCGAGTTATGGTTTCCAGAGCCAATAGCGCCAAGGTTGCAATTTGTCAGGCCCGTAACTCAGCAACTAGCATTCGGGGCTTAAACAGAATACCTCCACCAAAGGCAGAACAGGCACAACAACCTAAGCCTAATACATTTAAACTAAAACAGGGGCGCACTTCGGTGCGCCCCTGCTAATTTTAAGGGTCATTTTATGTGCGCTGGTAAGATCTAAGCACTTGCACCCATCACTTTAACCTTAAGCCGTAGTTGCTTACGTTGTTCTGCCAAACAATAAGCGACTATAGCATCCTGATCTTCATCGTCGATATCGGCAAAACTAAGTGCAACTTGCTCCACATTACCAACAGAGTAGGTAACGACCACTTCACCAACACATTCAATAACAGTTGGTTGCGGTGAATCGATAACAATTTCTAGGCCAATGCGAGTCCCTTCCTTAACTTTCTCTTCTACCGGGATGCGTAGACCACCGCCACTAATATTAACCGGGGTGTGTACAGATTTCGCAGTGGTATTATCTGCATCAATTTCCCAATAACTCACAGACAGAGACGCATCTACACGAAAATACTCACGTTTTTGTGCATAACTAAAGGTATCGATCATTTCTAGTAATAATTGGGTATCACTAGCAACCGAGCCAATCTTTGCC
>JADGED010000183.1:1442-4733 GCA_016744555.1 Desulfuromonadaceae bacterium | reverse complement strand
GCGCTTAGGTTTTACTTCTTCTGTTGTTTCTGCAGGTTTATTATCCGGATTTTCTGCTTTGATTGCTGTTTTTGTAAGTTTACGCGGTTTAGGTTTAGGCTTTTCAGTTGCAACCTTTTTTTCAACTAATGTTTCCTCAACCGGTTTTTTAGTAGTTTTTTTGGTTGTTGTAGCTTTTCTCGTTTTGCGTTTTGGTTTTTCATCTGTTGTTGTTTCTGGTTTGGTAGCTTTGGTTTCTACTGCTTTTTTTGTAGTGGTACGGGGTTTGCGTTTAGGTTTCTCGGGTACGACATCATTAATGGCAGAAACTGATGGTTCAGTAGTTTGAGGTTCTGTTGCGACGGTTTCTATAGGTTTTTCAATTTTGCTTTTGGTGGCACGGCGCGGTTTGCGTTTGGGTTTTTCTTCCGCCACCGTATCATCGTGATTTGTAGCTGTAGCCTTAGGCTTTCTAACCGGTTTCTTTTCAATTGGTTTGGATTTTTCTTCTGCCGGTATCTCTTCTTTAGGTTTTGGCTCTGGAGCAGCTGTTATTTCTTCTGTTGCTGGGGTTGAAGGTTTCTTTCTAGGTCTACGACGTGGCCTAGGTTTAGGTTTTTCTTCTGCCGTAGGTTCTGTTGTTGATAACGTTTTATTTTCTGCCGCAGTTGCAGGTACTTGCTTGATCTCTGGTTCTGCAATTTTTGGCTGTGGAGTTTGTTCTGCCTCTATTGGTTGGGCATCCGCAGGCTTATCTTCAGTGTCTGACGGGACAGCTTCAGTACTGGTAGAAGCCGATTGGGCCGGTTTTCTCCGGCGTCTGCGGCGAGGTCTTTTGGGTTTCTCTGTGACCTCTTCAGACTTGTCCTTCCCCTCAGTTTCTTGGTCTGGATTGTTCTCTTCTGGTTCTACTGTTTCTTGTTCTTCTTGTTGGGCTGCAGCAAGGGCGTTTACTATTTGATTGTCGTGAGAAACTGGGGTGACCTGTTTTTCTGTGTCGATTTGTTTCTCACGCTTGTGCAATACCAGTTCTAATGCTCCAGGTAACATGTCAGCGCAACCAAGAAGTGAAATACGTAGTCGCAGTTGTTGCTCTAGTTCATTGATAGTCGAGCGTTTTTGATTAAGAAGGTAGTTCGCAACACCCACCGGAACGCTTGCTTCAATGTGCTCAATTTGACCTTTGGCTGCCGTGGTGTGGGCTTGGCGTAAGAAAGATATTGCTTGTGCTTCTACACTTTTAATTTGGCCAAGACCGCTGCAGTTTGGACATTGAATGTAGCCACCAACGCTTAATACAGGTTTTAGACGCTGACGACTCATTTCCATTAAGCCGAATTGGCTGATCCTTCCAGTTGAAACTTTGGCTTTATCGTCTTTAAGGGCTTTGCGTAATTCTAATTCAACTTCACGGACATTTTTTCGATCGCGCATATCAATAAAGTCAATTACAACTAAGCCGCCTAGGTCACGCAACCGTAATTGTCTGCCAATTTCTTTTGCTGCTTCAAGATTAGTTTTGTAAGCGGTGGCTTCGATACCACTTTCTCCGGACATTTTTCCAGAATTAACGTCAATGGCGACCAGGGCTTCAGTTTGGTCAAGTACAATTGAGCCACCAGAAGGGAGAGATGCTTGGTTTTTAGATAGACCTTCAATTTGCTCTTCAATTTGGTAGCGAGAAAAAATTGGTCGCCGTTCACGGTGGCGCTTTACCAATCGCTTTAATTCTGGCATTACTAAAGAGAAAAAGTCCTTTGTGTCTTGAAAAACTTTATGATCATCAACTAAAACCTCATCCATTTCAGTGCTAAAATAATCACGGATTGAACGAATGGCTAAATTTGACTCTTGATATAATTGTGCCGGGGCTTTAATTTGATCTTTTTGGCTGGTAATACCTTCAAATAGACGTACTAAGTAGTCAAAGTCCCGTTTCAACTCTTCTTTGTCTTTGCCTATTCCTGCAGTACGAACGATGTATCCCATGCGTTCAGGTAACTCAAGTTCGGCCATAGTTTTTTTCAGTTTTTTCCGTTCTGAATCGACGCTTATTTTTCTTGAGACACCTTTAGTTGTGCTGTCTGGCATTAAAACCATATAGCGCCCAGGAAGTGAGAGGAACGTTGTCAATGCAGCACCTTTGTTGCCACGTTCTTCCTTAACTATTTGGACTAATATTTCTTGGCCACGTTGCAGGAGATCAGCTATTCGGGGCCGACCTTTAACTTCTTCGTTGGGAGGATAAACGGTAGGATTTACTTCACCAATTTGGAGGAACCCAGGCTTTTCAGCACCATAATCGACAAATGCAGCCTGGAGCCCAGTTTCGACTCGTACTACTACTGCTTTGTAGATGTTGCCTTTGCTTTGCTCTTTACCTGCGATTTCTATGTCAAGTTCAGTTAAAATTCCATCAACAACGATCGCTACCCGGTTCTCTTCGGGGTGCGATGCGTTGATCAGCATCTTCTTGCTCATCTTGTAAACCTTTCTGTCCGCTACTAAACTGTGCGGCTCATCCTAGTTACCCTGACTTTCTGACCTCACCGTCAATACGGGGTCTGTAAGGGCGTACTAGGTTAATCACGTTAGGTAGTTGTCTTTTTCCCCTTGAATCGACAACTATGAAAAATCTTATAATTTGTATTTATACTCAGTCTCTACGCCTTGAAGCGGAAACCATAAAAGTTGACTTATTAAATAAACATTATAACAGATATTGGTTGTAGTAGATATCAATAATAACCTTTTTTATGGAAACTAATAGAAATAGCTTAAAATGAATTTGAAATCCAGCAAGTCGATGGAAAATCGGGTATGATTAAGTTAATCATTAACTTACCGTTTGATCGCTATTTTTCACTAGGTTGAATATGTGTAAAATAGTAGAAATGGAGGTTCGTCATGGCTATTAAAAATTTATGGACTTCGCAGCAAGAGGCAAGCCTTTTGGCTTGGCATCAATTACAGCAGAACGCTGATTCAACTAAACCAGCACCATGCGTAACTGTGGCACGTGAGTTTGGTTGTCAAGCCTATCCGGTGGCGGAAGCATTAGTCGCCAGATTAAACGCTAGAACTGTTGGTTCTCCGTGGATAGTAGTAGATCGGCAAATCCTTGATGATGTAGCTGAGTTGTCTGGCTACAGTGTCGGACAAATAGAAAAATCGCAGGATACTCCAGCGTCACTTAAAGCAATCTTTTCTATGTTTTTAGATCGTAACTTAGCCGAAGAAACCGAAGTGTTTGCCCATTTGCGCACCGTTGTTCGGGGATTTGCTAAACGAGGAAATTGTGTGCTGGTAGGG
>JADGED010000183.1:0-1432 GCA_016744555.1 Desulfuromonadaceae bacterium | reverse complement strand
GTTCAAGATCTACCTAATTGCATTAACATGCGTTTAGTCGCTCCTTTGTCGTTTCGCATACAGCAAATAATGAAAAGCCACGATCTTAGTGAAAGTGCGGCTGGAGAATTTATTAACTTACATCAAAAGCAAAGAGATGATTTTATCCGTCGGTTTGCAACTGTACCTGTTGTAGATACTTCACTTTATCATTTGGTGATAAATAACGCTCACCTTAGCGTAGAAAAAATAGCTGCGTTGATTGATGAGTATTTGATGAATTTTAGCGCATAAACTATAGACGCGTTTGATTTTGAAGTTTAGCTTGATATGGGGCTCCAGCAGTTTTGGAGCCTCTTTGTTTATCTGTACTTTTTGTTGTTGCATGGTTGTGATATAAGATCATCTCTTTTTTAAATTGTTACTTTTAGGTATTGATAATCATGCTGCAGCTGAAACAGATAGATAAATATTTTGCCGATAGAAGAATCTTTGCGGCAATTGATTGGCATATTCGTCCAGTTGACCGAATTGGTCTGTGTGGAGAAAATGGCGCTGGCAAGTCGACCTTATTGAAACTTTTAGCTGGCTTAGTTGATTACGATGGTGGTGTTTTGCAGGTTGCCAAAGGGACAACCTTTGGTTACTTGCCACAGGATGGTTTGGCTTACCGTGGTAACTCACTGTTTATTGAAACTAAAAGCGCACTAGCCGAGTTGCAGCAGGTAGAGGCTGAGTTGCGGCAGCTGGAAAAAAACATTGCTATTTCTGCCGATAATGAACAGATGGAACGATACGCAGAATTGCAACAGTTGTTTGAGCAGCGTGGCGGCTATCAGATGGAGTCAGAGGTTGGTAGGGTTTTGCATGGTCTCGGTTTTAGCGCTGAAGACTTTGAAAAGCCGTGTGAAACTTTTTCTGGTGGTTGGCAAATGCGTATTGCGCTAGCAAAGCTTTTGTTGCAAAAACCAAACTTACTGTTGCTTGATGAACCAACAAATCACCTTGATTTGCCTGCCCGTGATTGGCTCGAAGATTATCTTCTCAACTACCCATACGCAATAGTTTTGGTTTCTCACGACCGTTTTTTTCTCGATAAGGTTGTGTCAAAAATTGTCGAAGTATGGAATGGCAACCTTTCCAGTTACTCTGGAAATTATAGTCGCTACATTCAAACTAGGGATGAGCGGATAGCGGCATTAAAGGCTGCCAAGATGCAGCAGGATGATGAGATCGGACGAATTGAAGCATTTATTAGTCGGTTTCGTTATCAAGCCAACAAAGCTTCGCAGGTGCAGAGCCGAGTTAAGCAGTTAGAAAAAATTGATCGAATCATGTTGCCGCCGCAACGAAAAAAAATTGCTTTTACTTTTCCCCCTCCACCAAAAGGGGGACGTATTGCAATTATCTTGGAATGGGCTTCGCAAGCTTATGGGGATTTGCAGGTATTAAA
>JADGED010000182.1 GCA_016744555.1 Desulfuromonadaceae bacterium | reverse complement strand
CGCAACATCGCCATCAACTTTTTAGAGTTTCCTGCGCAGTCGATATTGTTATAGGTGACGTAGCGATCAGTAGTGTTTGTTGACATCAACTTATTTCCTTTAATCTATGAAAATATTGTTCTTGTTAGGCCGAAATCTTCAGCTATAACTCTTCTCCCCATGGGAGAAGGTGGCCGAAGGCCGGATGAGGGGGCTTTTTCAGCAAGGTTCCCCCTCACTATGCCTAGCTTAAGATTGGCACTGATCAGAAGAAGCTTTATGTGTTCTCCACTCTTCAGCTACATTCGCGCACTCAAACAAAAAATACGCTCCCCCCTCGTAAAGCAGATCATTCTTCAATGCATTGCCCACCTGTTCCCAGTTGGGAAAGCCACGGGTAACTAGTCCTTTGTGTAGTTGCTGTGCCAATGCCTCGCAGTGAAAGTTGCCAACAATCACGTCATATTCAGCGGCCAGTTTTTCGGCATCTTCTAGGTCGCCAACCAGCACTTTTGCAGCACGAATCTTCTCCAACTGCGGCGAATCAACTGTTGCAATGGCGACTGCCACGCGGCCACCAGCTTCGTACAAAGACTGACAAATCCCCGCCAATTGATCCGGTTCCCCAGCCACCAAAAAGCGGGTTTGGCCGAGGGAGAAATGGGAGTCGAGCATGGCGTCCTGCAAGCGTTTGCGCCAACGGACAATATTGCTCTGCGGCAGTTCAATACCACTTTCAGCCAACAGTAATTCGATCAGCCCATCACTGGCTTCCAGGCCACTCAAATGGGAGAAGTGCTGATGGCGCATCGCCGGATTCTTTTCCTGCAATACTGCAGCACATTTTTCCATCGAATCACCAACTGTTAGCACCAACGTGGCATCACCAAGCTGCTTGATCTCGGCAACCGAAATTCCACCACTCGATAGCGCGGCCTGCTTTTCCCCAAGGTGACCGTCGAGAGATGTCGATAAGTCGGGCAAGGCGTAGACACTAAAACCGAATGACTCACAGGTCTGCTTAATTTTCTCCACTTCGATCGGCTGCAGGCTGACATGGGGAAGGATAACAATCTTTTTCGCATCGATGCTGCTGCTCGGTTCGACCAGCTGTTCGATAATCGCTTTACAGGTCAGTGCCCAACCACTTTCAAAACCACCTTCGTAATCGGGAGTGTTGACATAGACCAGTGGAAATTCCACTTTCTCAGCAACACCACGTACATCGTCCCCCTTGGTTTCCGGCAGTCCAGTAGTGTGCAGACCGATCAGACTGGGGTTCACCTTTTTAGTAATATTTTTCACCGACTCAACAATGCTGTAGTCACCACCATCAAGCACCGCAATAGCATCGGTCACGGCGCTAGTCTGGATAGCGACCGGTTCGCAGAAATGGCGGGTAAAGAACACTTTGGTAAAACTGGTGCAGCCCATGCCACCGTGCATCAACGGCATGCAACTGTCTATCCCTAAGAACGCCAGTGTCGCACCCATCGGCTGACTTAACTTGATCGGGTTGACCTGTAGTGGTTTGTTAGATTTATGCCTTACTTCTCCCATGGAGCCCTCCTTGAAACTAATTTAAATACTGGATTCTCCAGTGAATTTTTTAGATCTTCGGCCAAAGCCAACAAGCCATTGTAGCCGCCGTAACTCTTTTTCTTTTCCTGATTAACGTCAGCAAAAGCGATTCTCTTTTTGATCGCCGTGTAGAGTGATCGTCCCCCCGCTAACAACAGGTCCGCACCCCTTTCGTCAATCAATTTAGCTTGTTCAGCGCCAGGATTCATCATCAGTACGCCGTTCTCACCGAGATATTCTCGAGCTTTTTCACGGTCGGCTTCGGTCGCTTTTTTAACCGCTGTAGCAACTACTTCGATACCTAGATCCTGGAGTGCCGAGGCGATCGACCAGCTCTTGTTGCCGCCAGTGTTAAGTACCGCCTTTTTGCCCGCAAAAACTTTCTGGTAAGGCTTCAATTTTTCTTCCAACGCTGCCTCTTCACGTGCGACCAACTCTTTTGTCCGTTCAATCAGGTCAGCGTCTCCCAAAGCTTCGGCGATCGACAGCAGACCGTTGCTGGTGTCTCGTTTACCGTAAAAGGAGAGGGAGATGGTCGGAATGCCGTAGCGTTCCTGTAGTTTACGCGTTAGCGAGATCAGCGATTTAGCACAAACAATAACATTAAGTTTGGCGCGGTGGGCGGTGCGGATATCGGCAACCCGACCATCTCCAGAAAGGGTGGATAAAATGCGGATGCCAAGTTCATCAAGGAGGTGGCTGTACTGCCACATGTCACCAGTGACGTTATATTCACCGATTAAGTTGATATCGAACGGTGTGGTTTTCTCTGGTTCCTTCGTACCTATAAGGTTACGCAACACTGCTTCACCACCAAGGCGACTGCCGAGATTTTTGCCACCGACAAAACCGGGAGCATGTACTGGCACCATCGGCACACCATATTTCTCTGCCGCCTGTTTGCAAATCAGATCGAGATCATCACCGATTAGCGCAGTGACACAGGTTGAATAGACAAACACCGCTTCCGGCGAATAGTGTTGCATGATGTAGTCGATCGATTCGATAAGTTTCTTTTCGCCACTAAAGACGACATCGTTCAAATTGACATCGGTGGTAAAACCCATCTGGGTGAAATCGCGCCCTTGCCAGCTGGTTTCTGTGGTACGGGTCTCCCAAGATGCGCCGAGACAGGTCATTGGCCCGTGGACTAAGTGGGCAGCGTCAGCGTAGGGGAAAAGGGAGATTTGCGCACCTTCAAAGGCACAGCCTCCGGTTGTGGCACCGGGAGTTGGCGCATTACAGGCAACCTTTTTACTGCTGCTGTGGGCGCAGCCACTCTCATTGAGTAATTCCCTGATTTTTGGTTTGCTTGACATAACAGCTCCTTTTCGCTTTTTTCAATAAGCAAAAGTCGGCCCATCACGTCATTGGGAAGGGGGGACAAAACGTAGGTAGATTATAAATAATGATTTAAACACTATGACTCTTCTGCAAAAAATCAGCCAGCCGCTAAGCAACACGGTTATCTGCACTTTACTGTCGATATCCTAGCAGCTGTGCCTAATTAATAATCACTGTGCCCATTTGACTTGCAGAAAAAAGCGCCCACCACCTCCAGCGCCCCATTTTGGCAGCCTTTGCTTAAGGCACACTCCTTGCTCATTACCTCCATGTTACTAACCTATGCAAACGCTTTGGGGAGAAACCATGAAAATGGCAGACCAATCAGCAGTTATAATTTCGGATACCACTCTGCGCGATGGAGAACAAACTCCCGGTGTTGTCTTCAGCCGTAAAGAGAAGAAAAAAATTGCCAAAATGCTCGATGCTATTGGCGTACAAGAGCTTGAGTGCGGCATTCCGGCGATGAGTAAAGAGGAGCAACGGACCGTACGAGAACTGGTTGAGCTGGGACTTAACACCCGGCTAATGACCTGGAATCGCGCCCTGATCAGCGATATCACCGCCTCCATAGAGGCTGGCGTCGCGGCGGTGGATATTTCGCTGTCGGTTTCCGATATCCACATCAACACCAAGTTAAAAAAATCGCGCCACTGGGTTAAGCAGCAACTTAAAACCGCATTGGCATTTGCCAAGCGGCACAATCTATATGTGTCGGTTGGTGGCGAAGATTCAAGCCGTGCCGACCACAATTTTCTCCTTGAGCTCATCGCCATTGCCGAGCAAGAGGGTGCCGATCGCTTTCGCTATTGCGACACCTTGGGGATCCTAAACCCCCTTTCCATGTTTAGCAAAATTGAACAGCTTGCCGCTGCAACCAGCCTAGATATCGAGGTTCACCCCCACAATGATTTAGGAATGGCCACGGCCAATGCCATCGCCGGGATTAGCGCCGGGGCACGGGTAGTGAGCACAACGATTAATGGTTTGGGTGAGCGGGCAGGAAATTCGGCGCTAGAAGAGGTGGTGATGGCGCTGAAGCACTCCTGCGACATTGATCCAGGTATCGATACCAGACAATTTGCCCACATTTCCCGCTATGTCGCCAAAGCCAGCTCTCGCCCCTTACCGGCAGCAAAAGCGGTAGTTGGTGAATCGGTATTCTCCCACGAATCGGGGCTCCACACCGATGGGATTCTAAAAAACCCCCTCAACTACGAAGGTTTCAGCCCATCCGAAGTCGGTATGCAACGCCACTTGGTGCTGGGCAAACATTCTGGCCGCCACGGCTTGAAACATCGGATGAAAAAGTTGAATATTGAAACTCGGAATATCGATCTCGATTTAGTCCTGCAACAGGTGCGCGATTTGTCCAATCAATATAAACGGGCACTAAACGATCAAGATCTGCTCCTTCTTTGTCGCTCGGTTTAGGGAGCTGTCACATGAAAATAAAAACCCTCGCTAACGATGACTGGGAACTTTTTTGTCGCTGGGCACAGGCTGAAAACTGGAAGGTTTCGTTTCAGGAGCAATATCTGTTTAAAAATCAACTGCGCCCCTATTTTTATGTTTTGTGGCACAACGGCGAGCGCTGCGGCTTTATTGCTGCAGTTATCTACAAAACCAGTGGCTGGGTTGGTAACCTGATTGTACCCGAGCAAAAGCGAGGCTGTGGTTACGGTGCTGCCCTGCTCGATTTTGCCATCAACAAACTACAGACAGCTAAGCTTGAGCGGACCTGGTTAACTGCTTCAGCTCAAGGCGCACCTCTGTATCGCCGCCGTGGCTTTAAACAAATAGACCAAGTGGTACGCTGGCAGGGACTCGGGCTAGGAACCGCAGAAACCCCGCAGACAAAACCGCTAAAACCGTTACTGGACTTAGACCTCCACTGCTGGCAGGAATCGCGTAGCAGTCTGATC
>JADGED010000181.1 GCA_016744555.1 Desulfuromonadaceae bacterium | reverse complement strand
GATAGCTACTACGCCGATCAACAACAGGGCTTATTCATTGTTGCCGATGGCATGGGGGGGCATGCCGCTGGTGAAATTGCCAGTCAAATGGCGGTAGACGCAGTACGTGAATATTGGCAGACCAGTAATATGAACAACCCCCTAGAGTTACTCCAGCAGGCTGTAGAAAAAGCGAATCAAGCAGTTAAACAGGCGGCAGATGACAACCCAAGTTGGCAAGGGATGGGGACAACCTTGACCATTCTACTTCTGCAGCAAGGGCGTGGCTATATCACTCACGTTGGTGACAGTCGAATTTACCGGCTGCGCAACCAGCAATTGGAACAATTGAGCGACGACCACTCCCTCGTCGGCGAACAATTACGCCGTGGCATCATCACTGCCGAACAAGCCAAAACCTCAAACTTTGGTAATGTGCTACTGCAAGCAATCGGCGTCACACCGACCCTCGATATTTGTCAGGCGGAGTTCTCATTGCAAGCTGGCGACCAATTCCTCCTCTGCAGTGACGGCCTTACCAATATGGTAAAAGACAAAACAATTGCGGTGCTATTAAACCAACCTAAAGCGTTAAGCAGCAACCTTGCTGAGTTAATGGAAAAAGCCATTACCACCAAAGCGCTAAAACACGACAATATTACCGCTATCCTGTTACAAATTGAGCAACTTTAAAAATATTTGACTGGCATAAATTAGTAGGATTAAAACTTTTAAGGAGTAAATAATGTTAAAAATTGAGCTTAAATATCAGGGCAAATCTTTAGCAACGTTTGAGACTGACAACGAGCAAATATCGGTTGGACGCAATCCCAACAACGACATCCACATCGACAACCCAGCAGTTTCTAGCTCGCATGCCGTAATCAGAAAAATCATGCAGACTTACTGCATCGAAGATCTTGGCAGCACCAACGGTACCTTTGTCAACGAGAAAAAAATTGATAAATACGAACTACTGGATGGCGATGAGGTGATTATTGGCAAGCATTGTTTGGAGTTCAGCAATATAGAGAGCAGTGGTCAAGATTTAGCTGACTTAGATAAAACAGTTATCCTCGATACCCGCAAACAAAAAGAGTTACTGCAGAAAAACAGCTGATTTTTATTAAAATCAGGTTGCCCGCAGCTTTATCGCATGCGGGCAACCGATCTAATCTACTTTTTCTTTACGTGACAACGTTTGCAACTTTTTTTCGCCGCAAATGCTTTGGTGCCATCATGACAAGCACCACACTGCTCGCCAGCGTAAATTTGTTTCATGGTAATATGAACCGACCCCTGTTTTTTCTTAGGGAACATCTCGGCGTTATGACAGTCTTTACAGCTAAAGCCAGCGGTTTTATGTACCTTACCTGAAAATTCTACCGCCCCCATCTTCGCCTTATCAAAACTCAAAGTCTTACTTGCGGGTACAGCTAATGCTGCAATAGCGGTGGATAGAATAAAAACCGACATCAATAAAATAACCTTTTTCATCTAAAACTCTCCTTATTGTTAACAAAATTGGTAATATCTTCTTTATTGCACGGTAATTGAATCCTAACCTTTCGTCAAGGTGGTGCAAACAAAAACAATAAATATTTTGATAATTATATAAAATAGGTTACCATGCTTTATTATTAAAACCTGCCGCCTTATATAAATGGTGACAAACCTCAATCAGAGGAAATACCTTGGAACATTTTATTGCTCGGCAACCTATTTTTGACCTTAAGAACAACGTCTACGCTTACGAGCTACTATTTCGCTCCGGCCTGCACAATTATTTCGACTGTGAAGATGCCGATTATGCTGCTGCCAGCATTATTGCCAATAGTAATTTACTTTTCGATCTTAGCGACATGATTGGCGACACCAAGGCATTTATTAATTGTACCGCCAAAGTCCTACGCGAAGACCTAATGACCACCCTCCCGCGCAAACAAGCGGTCGTTGAAGTACTTGAAGATGTTGAACCAGACGATACAATCGTTGCCGCATGCCGCAGATTAAAAGATCAAGGCTATACCTTGGCTCTCGACGATTTTGTTTACCATAAAAATTATGAACCCCTATTAGAGATGGCCGACATTATAAAGGTCGACTTTCTCCTTAGCGACGAAGCGGAACAGGCCAAGCTAGCTGAAACCATGATTCCACGGGGGATCAAAATGTTAGCCGAAAAGGTCGAGACTCACGAGGTTTATGAAAATGCTAAACAGATGGGATACCAACTATTTCAAGGCTACTTCTTTGCCAAACCAATAATCATATCACGTAAAGATATCCCTACTAACAAGATCCAATTTCTACGGATTCTTAAAGAGATACATGCCCCAGAAGTCGACTTTAAAAAATTAGCCTTAACGATTCAAAGTGAGGTTTCGCTCTCATACAAGCTGCTAAAGCTGATTAACTCTGCCGCATTTTCTTTGCGTCACAAAGTCACTTCAATTTTACAAGCCCTATCGTTACTTGGGTTACGGGAAATCCGTTCTTGGGTATCACTGCTATCGATCTCATCTATGGCAGACGACAAACCAGCCGAACTTGCAGTAACCTCGCTAATTCGTGCTAGGATGTGTGAACAATTAGCCCAGCCATGCCGCATGGGAGATCGTCAAGAGGGTCTATTTTTGATGGGATTATTCTCACTCCTTGACGTTCTTATGTCGCGACCGATTGATGAGATATTAAATGAAATCACTGTTGAAGACGATATTACCGAAGCCTTAACCGGAAACCCAGGCCCCTTAAAGACGATCCTAGACCTAGTTATAGCCATGGAAAAAGGGGAGTGGGATAAAGTTTCCAGTTTAGCCGAGGAACTCAATATTGAAGAACGCACCCTGCCAGGCAACTACTTAGATGCCGTTAAGTGGGCACAAGAAATTTATACTATGTAGTAACAACCAACTAAATAATTTTGTTTTGCACATGAAGATAATTGACACCCTCTTTGTGGCAAGGTACAAACAACAGCTTTTCCCAAGGAGACCCAATGTCAGAAGAAAAACAGCTCGCCGCCGGTGACCATATCGTTGCCCGATGTACAAAATGTAAAGAAATAACTAATCACACCATCGTTGCCATGGTTGAAGATGCCCCAGCCAAGGTTGAGTGTAACACCTGCAATGGCGTGCATAAATACCGTAAACCTGCGGTCAAAAAAGCCCCGGCTAAAAGTAAAACCAGTGCCGCAAAAGTAGCAAAAATCAATAAAATTGAAACAGAGTGGGAAGATCTTGTGCAAAACATCGATCCTGCCACCGCAACTCAATATAGTATGAAAATATCGCCTAAAGAGGGCGAACTAATTAACCACCCAACATTTGGCCTCGGTCGCGTAACCAGCGTCACCAAGCCTAATAAAATGGAAATCTACTTCCGTGATGGGATAAAATTGTTACGCTGCGCCATTGGCTAACAACAGACCATTTCAACCCAGATAAAATACATATTGGCAAGCGGGTCGCTCGAAACAATTCCCTCGGAAACAATTAATATGTCCAGATCTGAAACTAAAAGCGTTGGCCTCCTCGTAACCTTGGCGGCATTAATTGTAATCATTGCTGGAGTCAAAACGGCTCAAGCTTTGCTAGTGCCATTCCTCCTCGCTTTTTTTATTTCTATTGTCTGTGCTGGACCTTTTTTTTGGCTACAACAACGCAAGGTTCCGGCACCTGTGGCCCTGCTGCTAGTAATTGTGGCCGTTATGCTGGGGGGACTGGGGGTAATTACTCTGATCGGTACCTCAGTTAACGACTTTACCAATGAACTCCCCGTGTACCAAGAGCAGTTACGTGGACAAACCATTGCGATGATAGATTGGCTTGATCGACTGGGGATAAAAGTTTCCAAGGATGTCCTATTGGAGCACTTCAATCCCGGTGCCGCCATGCAGTCGGCGGCCAGCATGCTAGCAAAAGCAGGTGGAGTTTTAACCA
Organism: Desulfuromonadaceae bacterium; assembly: GCA_016744555.1. Taxonomy (GTDB): domain Bacteria; phylum Desulfobacterota; class Desulfuromonadia; order Desulfuromonadales; family Geopsychrobacteraceae; genus Desulfuromusa. The sequence goes on along the minus strand of JADGED010000181.1, from coordinate 927 downwards.
ACTCGTTTATGATCCTGCTAACGGTAATTTTTATTTTACTTGAGGCCGCTGGAATCCCAAAAAAGCTTCATGCAGCGCTACCTGATGCAACCTCATCGCTAGACTCGTTTGAAAAGTTTGCTACCGGTGTGCGTCAGTACCTAGCGATAAAAACCTTGGTTAGCCTTGCTACTGGCATTGTGGTTATGGTCGGGTTATTAATCCTCGGCCTCGACTATGCTCCACTATGGGGAATGATAGCTTTTCTACTAAACTATATCCCTAATATTGGTTCAATCATTGCCGCCGTCCCGGCCGTACTGCTTGCACTAGTGCAGTTCGGCCCAATCCACTCCCTGCTGGTTGCGGCACTATATCTGCTTACTAATGTGATTATGGGAAATGCCGTGGAACCACGGATGATGGGGCAAAAACTAGGGCTATCGGCCTTGGTGATTTTTATTTCATTGGTATTCTGGGGCTGGGTGCTTGGTCCCGTTGGTATGCTACTATCAGTGCCACTTACCATGGTGGTGAAAATTGCACTAGAGGTAAATGAATCTACCCGCTGGCTCTCTATACTCCTTAGCTCTGAAGCACCTGTAAAACTGGCAGCAGAAAACCAAACAACTAATTCATAATTTTAATTATCTCTGCTAATCAGTTCCTACCACCGCCTGATCCACCGCCTGATCCACCGCCTGATCCACCGCCTGATCCACCGCCCGATCCACTGCCCGAGCCACTGCCCGAGCCACTGCCTGAGCCACTGCCTGATCCACCGTCAGATCCACCGCCTGATCCACTAGTCCCACTACTACTAGCACCATTTCGGGATCCACTGCTAAGTGTAGACATATACCCTTTTGCAAACGTATCTATATCACTTGCCCCTTGGCGGCTAAAGTCAGAACGCATGTTGCGCATATCTTCGGCACTAAATCCACG
>JADGED010000180.1 GCA_016744555.1 Desulfuromonadaceae bacterium | reverse complement strand
CCAGAGTTAGAACCAGAGTTAGAACCAGAGTTAGAACCAGAGTTAGAACCAGAGTTAGAACCAGAGTTAGAACCAGATGTGGATCTGGAGCTTGAAACCGACTTGGCCGCTGCAGGTTTGGCAATTTCAGCCGGTGCTGTTGCAGGATTTGCATCTGTAGAAGATGCCCCAGTTGATTTTGCTGTAGAAGAAACTGAAGAAGATGATGACGAAGAATTCTTCTTTGATGATGGCGTTGAAGAAGCTGAAGAGATAGCTCCTGCTAGTGTTGTTGTAGCGGATGCTTCGACTGTACAGGTTGAGCAGCAGTTAAGGGAACTCTCAGAGGAAGAGTTGAGTGCTGTTGTTTCTAAGGTTGCGGGGCCGATTATCGAAAAGTTGGCAGAGAAAATGGTCGAACAAATTGTTTGGGATGTTGTTCCTGACCTTGCTGAATCGATGATTAAAGAGGAAATTCGTAAAATTAAAGATGGTGATCGTTAGTCATTCACCTCCTAAATAGTTTAAATGTAAAATCTGTGGCAGCAGGGAAGTCTTGACATCCTTGCTGCCACATTTTATTGTCCCGCCCATACTAATCAATCTATGGTTGGTCTGGATTTATTCCAAATTCTTCCATTGATTGTACCAAAAGTCATTTTAATATTCTCGTAGCAAGGATTTAGACATAATGAAGCCGGAATTATTCAAGGATTATGAGCCTGCAAAGATTGAAGAAAAATGGTTTGCCACTTGGGAGCAGCGTGGCGATTTTCATGCTAATGAACAATCAACTAAGCCTCACTATTCTATAGTTATTCCACCGCCAAATGTTACCGGCGTTCTCCATATGGGGCATGCTCTTAACAATACTTTGCAGGATATTCTTTGTCGTTGGAAGCGTATGTCTGGCTACGAAGTTCTGTGGATGCCGGGAACCGATCACGCAGGAATTGCTACCCAAAATGTGGTCGAAAAACAACTTGCCACAGAAGGTAAAGACCGTCATGAATTAGGGCGTGAGGCTTTTGTCGAGCGGGTTTGGAAGTGGCGGGAAGAATCTGGTGGGCAGATCATCAATCAGTTAAAACGCCTTGGAGCGTCATGTGATTGGGAGCGCGAGCGCTTCACCATGGATGAAGGTCTGTCGGAAGCTGTGCGTGAAGTTTTTGTCACTTTGTATGAAGATGGTTTGATCTATCGTGATAATCGTTTGATAAATTGGTGTCCTCGTTGTCATACTGCGCTGTCCGACCTTGAAGTAGAGCATGATGATAAGCAGGGTAGCCTATGGCATTTACGTTATCCGGTAAAAGACTCTGACCGTTATTTGGTTGTTGCAACAACCCGACCTGAGACGATGCTCGGCGATAGCGCCGTTGCAGTTCATCCTGAGGATGAGCGTTATAGCGAACTTATTGGTAAAACTGTTTTGCTCCCATTGGTTAATCGCGAAATACCGATTGTCGCCGACGAATATGTCGACAAGGAGTTTGGTAGTGGAGCTGTTAAAATTACCCCCGCTCACGATTTTAACGACTTTGAAATTGGGAAGCGCCATGATCTGGAATTTATTAATATCCTCGATGAGTCTGGTTTTATTAATGAAAATGGTGGTTCTTATGTCGGTTTAGAGCGCAATGCTGCACGAGCTAAGATTGTTGCCGACTTTACTGAACTAGGTCTGCTGGAAAAGATCGATGCATATACTAATGCAGTTGGTGAGTGTTATCGCTGTAAAACGATTGTAGAGCCCTACATGAGTAAGCAGTGGTACGTAGCGGTTAAATCTCTTGCTGCTGAAGCGATCAAGGCTGTTGATACCGGCGAAACCAAAATTATTCCACAGCAATGGGAGAAAACCTATTACGAATGGATGAACAATATTCAAGATTGGTGTGTTAGTCGGCAAATTTGGTGGGGACACCGTATTCCTGCTTGGTTCTGTGATGATTGTGGCGAGATAACTGTTTCCCGTGATAACGTCGCTGCTTGTCATAAATGTAATAGTAGCAACGTGCGTCAAGAAACAGATGTTCTAGATCCCTGGTTTTCATCTGCACTATGGCCATTTTCGACCATGGGGTGGCCGGAGAAAACCCAAGCCCTCGAAAAGTTTTATCCTACCAGTTGTTTGGTTACCGGTTTTGACATCCTGTTTTTCTGGGTTGCCAGAATGATGATGATGGGACTCAAGTTTAGGGGCGAGGTGCCGTTTAAAGAGGTCTATATTCATGCCCTAGTACGAGACGAGAATGGGCATAAAATGTCCAAGAGTAAGGGTAATGTTATCGATCCATTGGTCATTGTTGATCAATATGGTGCTGACGCATTTCGCTACACCTTGTGCGCTTTTGCCGCAATGGGTCGAGACATTAAATTGTCGACCGAGCGCATTGGCGGTTACCGTAACTTTGTTAACAAGCTTTGGAATGCTAGTCGCTTTGCGTTGATGAATCTAAAAGATTTTGAACCTGCTCAAGTTGAGTTGACTGATTTACCGTTATCTCCTGCTGATCAGTGGATTTTACACCGGTTTACTTATGCGATGGAGGAGGTAAATCAATCGTTAACCAAGTATAAATTTAATGATGCCGCAAGCATCCTCTATTCTTTTACTTGGCACGAGTTCTGCGATTGGTATATCGAGTTAAGTAAGGACAATCTTTACGGTGATGATGCCGAGGCACGGAAAGTCACCCAGACAGTACTTTATCAAGTGTTGGAAGGTTTGTTGCGGTTGCTGCATCCAATTTTACCTTTTGTTACCGAAGAGATATGGCACGCACTGCCCGGTGATCGTGGAGTCGATTCGATCATGCAGGCAAGTTATCCAACAAATGCCATTACTGTTACCGATACCGCTGTTGTTGAAGATATGGAGCGGGTTATGGAGGTTATTCGGGCCATCCGTAATGTCAGAGGTGAGCTAGAAGTACCTCCAGGTAAAAAAATTAAAGTTGTTCTCGATTGCAAATCTGCAGACGTTGAGCAGGCAATGAATGTTGGCAAGCAGTATATTCATACTTTGGCAAGGGTAGAAGAACTTGAGGTTGGCGTTTCAGTTGAACATCCAGCTCAAGCTTCAACTCAAGTTGCTGGTGATGTTGAGGTGCTAATACCACTTGCCGATCTTATAAATGTCGCAGAGGAAGAGGCGCGTTTGGGCAAGGAGATCGATAAGGTACAAAAAGACGTAACCTTTTTTACTAAGAAACTCTCTAACGAAAAATTTGTTGCTAATGCTCCACCGCAAGTTCTTGAAAAAGATCGAGCTAAATTGGGCGCAGCGGAAGAAAAACTGGAGATTTTAGAGCAAAGTCTAAAGAAAATTTTGACGATGAAATAATTTAATCAGTAGTTTTGATTTAGTAGTTTTGAATGACCGGAGAGGTATGACTTTTCCGGTCATTTTTGTGACTGTAAACCGTTGGGATTGCTGGTGTCCCTAATGATTAGAATTTGCACATCTATGGTTTTTTTTGTTTAATTTTATAACAATGTTTAGTATACAGTATACGATTAAAAAAATACTGATTGGTTATGGTGTATGTGTTTGCACGATTGTTTCAGTATTTAGGCGGAAATAAGTCGATTAATTAACTTTAGAATATAAGTTTAGGTGTGGATTGCCTGAACGATCATTACAAGGCTTGGTTGCAGAAGGAGAGAAGGGCTAAGCTGGCAAAACTTGAGCAAATCTTGGAGATTGGTTTTGGGAGATAGGTCCTAATTGACAATCGTTTCACATTCTCGAGGGATATTTAACTATGAATCTGTTTAAAAGTACCGTAGGAAGAAAGATTCTGATGGCAGTGACCGGGCTAATGCTGATCGGTTTCATTTCTGTCCATCTACTGGGTAACTTGTCGGTTTTCGCAGGTGCCGATGCGATTAATGCCTATGCTAAACACCTGCATGATCTTGGTCCAATAGTTTGGATCTTCCGCTTGGCTATGTTGGCTATTTTTGCCATCCACATCACTTTTGGTGTGCAGCTTTATTTGGAAAACCGGGCTGCAACCCCAGATAATTATGCAGTACAGAAATCATTGGTCACAACCTTCTCTGCAAAGACCATGATTTTTACTGGATTGATTGTATTGGCGTTTCTCCTTTACCATCTGCTTCACTTTACCGTACAAATTACTAACCCTGAAATCTCAGCTCATAACCTTGCTCCGGCAAACGGCATGCTTGATGTCTTTACCATGGTTACCCAGAGTTTTCAGCAGGTCTTTATTGCTTTAGTTTACATTATTGCAATGATAGCCCTTACCCTGCACATCTACCATGGTTTTTCCAGCTGGGTGCAAACCTTTGGAATTAATAATGGTGCTAGTCAGGATAAAGTAATTACTCTCGGCAGAATCTTGGCTATCGTTTATGGTTTGGCATATATCGCTATTCCATTGTTACTTCTTGCTCGTATAGTGAAATAAGGGGCTTATTGTGATATTAGACGGAAAAGCACCTACAGGGGATATTCAAACTTCTTGGGATCGTGCTCGCTTTGATATGAAGCTGGTTAATCCTTCCAATAAACGTAAATATAAAGTAATTATGGTCGGTTCAGGCCTTGCTGGTGGAGCTGGCGCTGCATCTCTAGGTGAACTAGGCTACAATGTTGATTGCTTTTGCTACCAGGACAGCCCACGGCGTGCACACAGTATTGCTGCTCAGGGTGGAATCAATGCTGCTAAAAGTTATCCAAACGATGGTGATAGCATCTATCGTTTGTTTTACGACACAGTTAAGGGTGGCGATTTCCGTGCCCGTGAAGCTGATGTTTGGCGTCTAGCACAGGTCTCTAATAATATTATTGACCAATGTGTTGCACAGGGCGTCCCTTTTGCTCGTGATTATGCCGGTTACCTTGACAACCGTTCTTTCGGTGGGGCTCAGGTTTCCCGGACTTTTTATGCTCGTGGTCAAACTGGTCAGCAGCTTCTTCTC
>JADGED010000017.1 GCA_016744555.1 Desulfuromonadaceae bacterium | reverse complement strand
CGGGATAACTCAGAGATCTATAAGGGTCCAGGATTTTGGCTATCTATCGCTTTGGCTTTAGCCCTCTTTGTCTTTGTAATTGTAAGCCCACTACAAAACCTCATCTTTTCGCCTGACTTTGCTGATGAACACATAGTTTACTTAACCAAAGTAGGTTTTTTTATTTATTTGCTACTGATGGTGTATTTGGTTTTTGGTTTGGTGCAATTAGAGCGTACGCTTGCCGGATCCCATCAACTTGAACGTTGGAATATTAAGCCAATTGCATTAAGCAGCGGACTATTGCTGGCTGCATTTGCCCTCTATTTTAGTCATACCCTGCTGTATCGTTCAATCAATATGAATTATTTAGGTATGCGTTCCATTGTAATAGTTATAGCAGTGTTTTTCTCTTGTTATGCCCATTTATTTCGTCAGGATGGGGCTAAGTTAGCGCTGTCTCGAGGAATCGCTCATCGCTCCTTTGTCCTGTTAATTGTTGGTGGTTATTTGATCTTGCTAGGAATAATCGGCGAGGGGTTGCGTTATCTAAATATTGATAGTGCCAAACCAATATTTTATCTGCTTTTAATCGTAGGTAGTTTGGGATTGGCAGTTGTTTTTTTGTCAGAAAAAATACGTCGTCGTCTTAAGGTTCAACTCCACAAAAATTTCTATCAACGTAAATATGATTATCAGGAACAGTGGACGAATTTTGCAAATAAAGTTGCTTCCGGTACAAGTTTGGTGGAAATTCAGACCGCTATTTTAGATTTGTTTTGTGATTCGTTGGCGTGTAAAGGCGGTGCGTTTTATCTACACGATTATGACACCGATAGTTATGTTCATACTGCTGCTTTTAACTTGCAACGTGATTGGCGACCATTTTACCCAACTGATCCACTAATCGCAGAACTGGAACGAGAAAATTGGATTATTAATTTACGTACAAGCCATTTGCCGTTAAACGATTCATTGATTGAATCTGTGGCTGACTTTGGTGCTTTTTTAGTAATTCCTCTTTCTTTTGATGATGAGTTGGCTGGGTTTATTGTATTAGGTGAACAAATTAATCCTGATGAAGTCCTTACTTATGAGGATTATGATCTATTACGCATGCTGGCGCGGCAAACTATTGCAACGGTACAGGGTTTACGTTTAACGGAACAATTATCGACTGCACGAGAACTAGCTGCGATTGGCAAGGTATCAACCTTTGTGCTTCACGATTTAAAAAATCAAGTTTCCGGTTTGTCTTTAATGCTTGATAATGCGCAAGAGTATATTGCCGATCCTGAATTTCAGCAGGACATGTTGGAAACAGTTTCGAACACAGTTGTCAATATGAAAGGGCTGATAGCTAGGCTTAAAAATATTAAAGAAAAACCTGCTCTGGTGATAGCTTCGGTACCCTTAGATAGAATTATTGGTGATGCCGTTGGTACCTCAGGGGCTCCAATAGACGTATCAGGAGAATCTGTATCCGTAGCTGTAGATGAAGAAGAAATCTATAAGGTAGTATTGAATTTATTAGTTAATGCTACTGAAGCTAGCGGTACTAGTTTGCCTGTTGCTGTAACATATGGGCAACGAGAAAACTTTGCATATATTGAAGTTAAAGATTCTGGTTGTGGAATGAGTGCTGATTTTATCAAAATAAACTTATTTCAACCATTTACTACAACTAAAAAGCATGGGTTTGGTATTGGGCTGTATCAATGTAAGCAGATTGTTGTAGCTCATGGTGGTGAAATTAAAGTGAATAGTATTGAAGGGCAGGGGACAACCTTTACCGTATTGATTCCACTGGCAACATAGCTGCGAGAAGTATTAAGGGGAATATCATGGAAAAACTACTTATTGTTGATGATAGTAGCGAAATAAGGAAGCAACTGAAGTGGGGGTTAGCAAAACAGTTTAGTATCTTACTCGCTGAATCAATAGATGAGGCACTTAAGCTGTTTGAAAAGCACTCTCCAAAAGTTGTTACCCTCGATCTAGGGTTACCTCCAGATATAGATGGGGCTACTGAAGGTTTACGCTGTTTGGAGCAAATGCTGCAGTTACAACCAAATTGTAAGGTTATCGTCCTCTCTGGCAACGAAGATCACGCTAATGCCCTAGCTGCCGTAGATATGGGAGCTTATGATTATTACCACAAGCCTATTGATTTAGATGAACTTAAAGTTATCCTTACTCGCGCCTTTCATGTTGCCAATTTGGAAGCTGAAAATCAGCGATTACAACTATCTTCGACAGAACAAAGTAATGCTTATAGTGGGATCTTTGGTCAATGTAAACAGATGCAACAAGTTTTTGCGACTATAAAAAAAGTAGCTTCTATCGATGTGCCCATCCTTATTTTAGGTGAAAGTGGTACTGGTAAAGAGGTCGTGGCTCAGGCTATTCATAGTCGTGGAATACGTAAAGGCGCTAACTTTGTTGCTATAAATTGTGGTGCTATTCCCGAGAATTTACTCGAAAGTGAATTGTTTGGGCATGAAAAGGGTGCTTTTACTGGTGCTCAAAATAGAGTTTTAGGGAAAGTAGAGTATGCTGAGAAAGGTACCCTTTTTCTTGATGAAATCGGTGAAATGTCGCCATTGTTGCAAGTTAAGTTGTTACGATTTTTGCAGGAAAAGGTTATTCAGCGGGTAGGTGGAAGGGAGGACCTTCCTGTTGATACTAGAATTATCGCTGCTACTAATATTGATATTCAAGAATCAATAAGTTCTGGTAAGTTTCGAGAGGATCTTTACTATCGTATTGGTGTTATAGCCATTGAGCTACCACCTTTACGTGATCGCGGTGATGATATTGAGTTACTGGCAAATGTCTTTCTTCGTCGCTTTGGCCAAGAATTTGGGCAAAAAGTACGTGGGTTTAGTGCTGTGGCATTAAGATGTTTACATCAATACGAATGGCCAGGAAATGTTCGCGAATTAGAAAATAAAATTAAGCGCGCTGTAGTAATGTCTGAAAGTCCAATTATTGATGCAGAAGATCTTGGCTTTGTGAATGAAGAAAAGGATTTGCCGGAAGCTGAAACTTGCTCGGTAGTCAAAGAACCATTGTTCGATAGTGAATACAATTTTGTTGGAATGTCGCTTAAAGAAGCAAGGCGTGAGGTTGAACATGTTCTATTGCAGCGAGCCCTTGAAGGGGCGCAAGGGAATATTGTTAAGGCTGCATCGGAACTAAAAGTTAGCAGGCCGACATTTTATGATTTGCTTAAAAAGCACGGACTGCACAATAATTAGAAAGTATCTGTAGTAAACTGATGCACTTCACTTGTATAGGTAATGCTTGGATCTTCCCTGTCGGTAGCAACGACTTTCCAGTAATATGTCGTTCCTGCTTCTAAATCATAAGCATAGTAATAATCACTAGTGTCTGTAGATACCGAGTAGAGCGTTGGCGCTGTTGTAGTTGCAGCGTCAGAAGATTGGTTAGACGTTGAGCTATCACTGCTACCACCGCCTCCGCCACCACCACCGCATGCAGTTAAGAAGCCGGCAAATACGATCGCAATTGCAAAGCCCGTAGCATGGCGTTTGACCTTAGCTTTTTGCGTGTGCTGACGGCTAAGTAGGTAAAGTAAAATTGTTAAAAAAGTAATTGAAAATATAAATAGGGCTGTTGGAAGCTTTGTAGTAGGTGGTGGGACAATTATTCCGGTTAACTCGTCTTCAACAGTGCCGTAAAAAAGGGTATAAGAGACGTTGTAGTTATCAGGATCTGTTTCCCATTGAAAAGTAACAGGAACCGGTTCCATGGTAGCATTGTTTGCCGGTCGTAAGAGCGCAGGAGACCAGTTGGCAGCAGGTGGTAAATCTGGATCTGCATTAACGGGGTTATCGTTGCTGACAATATTGGAAAAACTACTTTGGTTGTTGCTATAATCGTAAGCAGTTACAGAAAAGTAGTAGGTAGCTTCATCGGTTAAGCCAGTTAATGTTGCCGTTAGATCTTCACCAACATCAATCGGAGAAATTCCTTGGTCAGCATCTTCTCCATTTAACGGTAGGGTGCTGTCCCCTTGTTTGTAGTAAACTAAATAACCTGTTACGCTGGAAGTCGGGCTTGCATCCCACGATAGGGTAATGTCTTGAGCAGAGGCACAGCATATAAAATTGACAATTAGCAGAAAGCTAATTATAAGTGTTTGCAGTAACTTCATCCGTTTTTCCTTCACCTATATAGTTCTCATTTTATAATAAAAAAATCGTAGTACTGACGTTGATAATTTTACTATTTTGGAGCAATTTTGAATATTACCTCTTTAGAAATTATTAAGCAATGCCCTTTGTTTAATGGTGTGACAAAGCATGACCTGCAACTGTTGCTGTCGATTTTGCGGGTTAGAAAGTTTTCCAAAGGTGAAAGTGTTTTTGCTGAAGGGGACGAGGCTGATGGTTTTTATATTGTTGCAACAGGAAAGGTGAAAATTTATAAACTTTCACCTGAAGGTAGAGAGCGAATTCTCCATGTTATTCAACCGGGGAACAGTTTTGCTGAAGCGGCTATATTTGATGATGGTTGCTATCCTGCATTTGCTGAGAGTTTGTCTGTTTCCGAATTGCTATTTTTTCCTAAGCGCGAATTTTACGAATTACTTCATCAGCATACCCAGCTTGCGATTAATATGATTGGTGGTTTGTCACGATTTCTTCGTATTTTTACTTTGCAAATTGAGGACTTGACTTTTCGGGATGTCCCGGCGCGATTAGCTAGATATTTATTGGAGTTGGCTGGCGAAAATAATGTATTTGTTGTGTTGCCTATATCAAAAAGCCAACTGGCATCTAATTTGGGTACCACCAGCGAAACGTTATCACGTACTTTACGTAAGCTGACAGGTGATGACTTGATTATTGTTAAAGGTAAGCAGATTGAGCTCTTGGATCTAGATAGACTATTTGATTTGGCCGAAAGTTATAAAGAAGCATGACAAACGCTGCTCAAGATTTGCTCTCATTGTCTAAGCAAGAGATAAAAGATCTAAAAATATTAGCTCTTTTTACCTCGGTTTATTGTTGTGACCATCATGACAGTGAACGTAAACCGCTGGCAGCTCTACCTTCGCAGCTTTCAGGCTTGAAACGCTATGTTTGTTGTCCAGATTGTCTTGAATTTCTTGCTTATGCAATTGAGCGGCGCTTGAATTGCCCGGTAGAAGAAAATCCTAATTGTAAGCACTGCATAATCCATTGTTATCGACCTGGGCATCGAGAAATGGTACGTGAAATTATGCGCTATTCTGGTAAGACCTTGATTAAACGAGGACGGCTTGACTTGCTCTGGCATTACTTGTTTTGATTCGTTTTGTTTTTTATTTTATGTTTGTTTGGTCGTAAACCCCTTTGTTTGGTGGGTAGGGGCAAAACACCCAGTAGATTTTTCTTGAGGATTAATTGAACTTCTGCTAGTTTGTGCTAATAAGATTATTATTATTAATTGGTGAAGGAGAAAGTAAGATGCGTATTCTTGTTGTTGAGGATGAAAAAAAAGTTTCATCATTTATACAGCGTGGGCTGGAAGAGGAAGGCTTTACCGTTGAGGTAGCTTTTGATGGCGAAGAAGGTATTGAAAAAGCTGAGGCGCAATCTTTTGAACTGATTTTGATGGATGTTATGTTGCCGAAGATGGATGGTTTGGCAGCTATTAAGGCATTACGGGAAAAAGGAATTCAGGTTCCAGTATTATGTCTTACCGCACGTGACTCCATTGATGACAAAGTTGCTGGCTTTGATATTGGTGCCGACGATTACCTGGCTAAGCCATTTGCTTTTGTTGAGTTGGTAGCTAGGTGTCGAGCATTAATTCGTCGCGGTTCAAATGATCGAGGTGCTGAGATTTCATTTGCTGATGTTAAGCTTGATCCGGTGGCACATAAAGTCTGGCGTGGTGGTGAAGAGATAATTCTTACATCGAAAGAATACGCATTGATGGAATACTTTATGCGCAATCCTAACCGTGTCCTTACTCGGCAGATGATTGCTGAAAATGTATGGGATTATACTTTTGATTCTTTCACGAATATTATAGATGTTTATGTGAATTATTTACGCAATAAGATTGATCAGAAATTTGATAAAAAACTTATCCACACTGTTCGTGGTGCAGGGTACGCTTTAAAAGAATCTTAGTTGCACTTTAAATTATGTTTGGCAATAAAAAGCACCGACCAATTACTAGAATTAGGTCGGTGCTTTTTTTAATTAAAGCGCACGATCCGTACAAAATCTTCAGCTTTAAGGCTAGCTCCGCCAACCAAAGCACCATCAATATCTTCTTGTTTCATTAGTGCATCAACATTGTCTGGTTTGACACTGCCACCATAGAGAATCCGTATTTGACTAGCAACTTCAAGGTTAAATAATTGCTGTAATAAATTGCGGATAAATTGGTGGGCTTCTTGTGCTTGTTCTGTTGTTGCAGTTTTTCCAGTGCCAATAGCCCAAACTGGTTCATATGCAATAACCACTGAATTCATTTGCGCTGCAGTAACATTAGCGAGCCCACCTTTAATCTGCTGTTCCAACACGCTAAGCATTTGACCACTGTCGCGCTGATCTAGCGTCTCTCCGATGCAAAGAATAATTTTAAGTTCAGTAGTAAAAGCTGTGTGTAATTTTTTATTAATTAGAGCATCGGTTTCAAGTAGCAGCTGACGGCGTTCAGAATGGCCAATAATTACGTATTGGCAGCCGACATCTTGTAGAAAATATGGGGATATCTCTCCGGTAAATGCGCCACTTGTTTCGGGATAGCAATTTTGTGCTGCCAATTGGATTGGTGAATTATCTATTGCTGCGGCAGTTGCAGCTAAACAAGTAAAAATTGGGGCAATAACGATTTCTCGATCATTAATATCACTAAGGCTGTGCGCCAATTGAGTTGCCAATTCTGTAGATTCAGATATGGTTTTATTTAATTTCCAGTTTCCGGCTATAATTGGCTTGCGCATTAATTTTCCTCCGTTAAATTTAATATTCTGCCACTTGAGCTAGTTGTGAAGAAAGTCGTTCAAGTGGTTATGCTTAACTTAGTGTTATGATTACTTATCTGTTAACGCGACAACACCAGGGAGAGATTTACCTTCCAAAAACTCTAAAGATGCACCACCTCCGGTAGATATGTGGGTCATTTGGTCTTGTAAGTTGGATTTGTTTACTGCTGCAACAGAGTCACCACCGCCGATGATAGATAGGCAATCTGCTTTAGCCAGCGCTGAAGCAATAGAAAATGTCCCTTGGGCGAAGTTTTCAAATTCAAATACTCCCATTGGACCATTCCAGACAACGGTTTTAGCAGTATTAATTTGCTGTTCATATGTTTTGATTGTTTCTGGTCCAATGTCTAGCCCCATGCCAGTAGCTGGAAAATTGGTATTGTCTGATATAGTCGCTGGACTAGCAGCAGAAAATTTTTCTGCAACTAAGTGATCGCTGGGAAGAATAAAATTAACTCCAGCAATTTTGGCTTTATCAAGTAAATCTGCAGCCATCGCTAATCGATCATTTTCTAGCAACGATTGCCCAACTTCATAGCCTTGTGCTTTGAGAAATGTATAGGCCATTCCACCGCCAATGAGTAACGTGTCAACTTTGCTTAGAAGGTTTTCAATTACCGTGATTTTGTCGCTAACTTTGGCACCACCAAGAATGGCAACAAAGGGACGTTCTGGCTGCGCTAAAGCTTCACCAAGGTAGCGCAATTCTTTTTCCATTAAATAGCCAGCAACAGCTGGTTGTAAAAGCGTTGCAACACCTTCAGTAGAAGCATGTGCGCGGTGGGCGGTTCCAAAAGCATCATTTACGTAAAATTCAGCAAGCTCTGCTAGTTGGGCTGCAAAGATTGGATCATTATCGGTTTCTCCACTGTGAAAACGGACATTCTCCAGCAACATCAGTTCACCGTCTGTCAATCTTGTTGCCATTGACTTTACATCATCGCCAATACAGTCTGTAGCCATTAAGACCTCCTGGTTAAGGAGGGTGCTTAGGTGGGTAGCAACTGGATTAAGGCTAAACGCCGCAGCAGGTTTACCTTTTGGACGTCCAAGGTGGGAAGCCAAGATTAGCCTTGCCCCTTGTTCTAGTAAATGTTTAATCGTTGGTAGAGCAGCTTGGATGCGTGTGTCGTCAGTAATTTTTCCGTTGTCATCAAGTGGAACGTTGAAGTCACAGCGGCAGAACACCCGTTTGCCTTGTACATTAATATCTTGCAGTGTTTTTTTGTTGAGCATGTTTTTCTCCAGCACCAGCGTTGTAGATGGTAAAAAAGTTATTGTTTGGAAATGAATTTTACTAAGTCAAAAATTCGATTCGAATAACCCCATTCATTATCGTACCAGGTTACTATTTTTACCATGGTTCCATTTAGAACCGTAGTGCTTAGGGCGTCAAAAGTTGATGATGCAGGGGAACCATTAAAGTCGCACGACACTAGGGGGATATCGCAGTAGTCAAGTATCCCTTTTAGTTCATTGTTAGCAGATTTTTCCATGGCGGTATTGACTGCCTCAATAGTTGTGGCTGTTTCAGTTTCAACCACTAAGTCAATTAATGACACATTTGCCGTAGGAACCCTGATGGCCATACCTTGAAGCTTGCCTTTTAGTTGTGGTAGTACCAGTGCAGTTGCTTTGGTTGCACCAGTTGTTGTCGGAATCATTGAAACTCCAGCAGCGCGGCTGCGGCGGAGGTCCTTGTGTGGTAGGTCAAGGATTTTCTGGTCATTTGTGTAGGAGTGAACAGTGGTCATCATTCCCCTGACAATACCAAAGTTTTCAAGGAGCACCTTGGCAACCGGTGCTAGACAGTTTGTTGTGCATGACGCGTTAGATATGACTTTATGCTTCGCAGAGTCGTATTCGTTTTCGTTGATTCCCATACATATTGTTACATCGTTGTTTTTGCCTGGTGCGCAAACAACAACCTTTTCAGCTCCTGCAGTTAAGTGTTGAGCTGCCTGATCACGCACAACGAAAATTCCAGTTGCTTCTATTACTATTTCTACCCCAAGTTCTTTCCATGGTAGTTGTTTGGGGTCACGTTCGGCAAAAATCTTAATTGCTTTTCCGTTTACGGTAATGTTTTTGTCATCAGACTTTACTTCCCCAGCAAATATACCGTGAACCGAATCGTATTTGAATAGATGTGCCAAGGTCTTGGCATCGGTAAGATCGTTAATAGCAACGACATTGAGGTCATTTGATTGGCTGGCAATGCGCATTACAGCTCTACCAATACGACCAAAACCATTAATTGCAACGTTAACTGACATTTTGTTGCCTCCTTAAAATTAATAGATAAAACTTAAACTTAAATTTGTTAAGTAAAGTTAGTTATTGCATAAGACTACATAAAATAAAACAGTTTGCAAATTACTTTAAATGTTAAGCGTGAAAATTATAATTGATTGACATTAATGCTTGGCTTGTACTAATGTTAAAGGCAATATTCGAATTGGATTTGCTCTATGCTGAGTGCAATTAATTTACAAAAAAATATCTCAAACATGGCAGCTGCAGTTGGTCTAGGTACTGATTGCAATGATTCTTTTGTTGCGCATGATAAATCGGCAAAAGATTTAGACTCTGTTGAAAGTACATCTAATGTTCATGTTTTCCCTGGTCAAGATACAACTAAATCAGACGGAAGCCCTCGAGATTCTGTTGAGTTAAGTAATGAGGCACAAGAAATAAGGACTTTGCAGTTACGCGATCGAGAGGTAAGGGCACATGAAGCAGCTCATGCTGCTGCTGGAGGAGCGTATGCTGGTTCACCATCATATACTTTTGAACAAGGGGCAGATGGTAAGTCTTACGCTGTTGGAGGATCGGTAAGTATTGATATCTCACCAGTAAGTGGAGACCCAGAAGCTACTTTGCAAAAAGCTCAGCAGATTAGAGCGGCAGCTTTGGCGCCAGCTCAACCAAGCTCACAAGATATGAGGGTTGCCCAAAAAGCACAAAGTATGGCGGCTACAGCTCAGCGAGAGATTGCACAGCAGCTAAATGAGACCATGAAAAATTTTCCGTCTGATCTATCTTCTAGTGACAATTTAAGTGAAGCACAAGCTGATAGTGTTACTACTGATTCCTCAAGTGCAAGTAGCTCCGGTTTTGTGCACCTAGATTTTTATACCTAAGTTTCATCCTGTTTTATCCCCGTTCCTCTATATCTTTATTTGCTTTTTCAAATTCCAACCGTAAATATCACGTCCAATAAATTTAGCAGTCTCATTTGATAGCGAATTTGATCTTATTTATTCTTGCCTATAGTGCTTCAGCACTTCCGCTTAGATGCCAATTTGGTAAAATTATGCAGTTAACTTTAGATCTTGTATTTCTTTTCAAATATTCGCTTGATTGACTATTTGTCAGGGTTAATTGTAATAATAGAACACTATTATAACTTGACATAAGGGGCTGATTATTGCTTTTATGGGAGTTCTAGTTTGTATAACTACCTAACATTTATGAATAAATTCACTTTAAGTAAATATTTTTTAGCTATCTCAAAAAATCACAGATTTGATAATTAACTTGTAGCGAAAAGGACAGAATTAATGGCAGTAAAAAAATTCAAGAAAATTATGGCCGCAAACCGAGGGGAAATTGCAATTCGGATTTTCCGTGCATGTACTGAGCTTGGTATTGCAACAGTAGCAATTTACTCAGATGAAGATCGTTTGTCTTTGCACCGTTATAAGGCTGATGAGGCGTATCTTATTGGTGAAGGTAAAGGACCTATCGATGCTTATTTGAGTATTGATGAAATTATCGACCTAGCACGGAAGAAGAATGTTGACGCTATTCATCCAGGTTATGGCTTTTTGTCTGAAAATGCAGAATTTTCTGCTGCTTGTGAGCGGGCTGGAATCGCATTTATTGGACCTACCCCTGATATTAAGCGGCGTCTAGGTGATAAAGTATCAGGGCGTCAAGTTGCAATTGAGGCTGGTGTGCCAATTGTTCCTGGTACTGATGATCCGGTTACCACCGATGAAGAGGCATTGATTTTTGCTAAGTCTGCCGGTTATCCAATTATTGTTAAAGCAAGTTCTGGTGGCGGTGGCCGTGGCATGCGGGTGGTTAATAATCGGAAAGAACTTCTCGAAGGTCTAAAGAGTGCCGCTTCTGAAGCCCAAGCAGCATTTGGCGACGCAACAGTATTTTTAGAGAAATATGTCTTAAATCCAAAGCATATTGAAGTACAAATCCTTGGCGATAGCCATGGAAATTTGGTCCATTTTTACGATCGTGATTGTTCAATTCAACGTCGTCATCAAAAAGTTATCGAGATTGCGCCATCATTGGATCTATCTGATGAAAAACGGCAAGAAGTTTGTGATTACGCATTGAAAATTGCCAAGTCGGTTAATTATGTTAATGCTGGAACGGTAGAATTTTTGTTTGATAAAGATGAAAATTTCTACTTTATCGAGGTAAATCCTCGGATTCAGGTTGAGCATACCGTTACCGAATTAGTAACTATGCGTAACTTGGTTCAAGCGCAGATTCGTATTGCCGAAGGACATAAACTTTCTGATCCAGAAATTGGGATTAAATCTCAGGATGATATCGAGTTGCGTGGCTATGCAATTCAATCACGTATTACTACCGAGGATCCAACCAATAACTTTGCTCCAGATTTCGGTACCATAAAGGCTTATCGTACTGCTGCTGGATTTGGTGTCAGACTTGATGCTGCTGCTGGTTATGCCGGAGCGCATATAACTCCACACTACGACTCTTTGTTGGTTAAAATTTCTACTTGGGGCCTTACTTTCGAAGATGCAGCTAGAACCATGCACCGTGCCCTGCAGGAATTCCGTATCCGTGGTGTTAATACAAATATTGGCTTCCTTGAAAAAGTTATGACCCATCCGGTTTTCTTGGAAGGTAATTGCGATACATCGTTCCTTGATAAGCACCCAGAGGTTTTTGACCTTAAATTTAAAAAAGACCGTGCCAATAAAATTCTCAATTTTATCGGTCATACCGCAGTTAATGGTTATCCCGGCATCACCCCAGAAAAAGCGCTTAATTATGCCGATTTACGTGAGCCAGATTTGCCTGAAATTCCTTACGGGCAACAACTACCTCGCGGAACTCGTGATATCTTGCGGGAAAAAGGGCCAGAAGGGTTGGCCGATTGGGCACGGCAAAGTAAAAAACTACTCATTACCGATACCACTATGCGTGATGCACACCAGTCGCTGATGGCGACTAGAATTCGGACTTTCGATCTAGATCGTATTGCCGAAGCTACTGCCCATTACGGTGGCGGTCTATTCTCTTTAGAGATGTGGGGTGGTGCGACCTATGATGTTTCAATGCGTTTCTTGCGCGAAGATCCTTGGGAGCGTCTCGATCGTTTGCGGACAAAAATTCCAAATATCTTGTTCCAGATGTTGTTACGTGGATCAAATGCCGTCGGTTACACCAACTACCCTGATAATGTAGTACAGGAGTTTGTTGCTAAGTCGGCTGAGAGTGGAATTGATATCTTCCGCGTTTTTGATTCCCTTAACTGGACCAAAGGTATGCAGGTAGCGATGGAAGCAGTGCGTAAAAATGACGCTATCTGTGAGGCTTCTATTTGTTATACCGGTGATATTCTTGATCCTAAACGTGATAAGTACCCGTTAGAATATTATGTTAATATGGCGAAAGAGTTGGAAAAAATGGGTGCTCATATCCTCGCTATTAAAGATATGGCAGGTTTGATCAAACCATTCGCCGCCGAAAAATTGGTAAAAGCATTAAAGAACGAAATTAGTCTGCCAATTCATCTGCATACTCACGATACTTCCAGTAATGGTGGTTCCATGCTGTTGATGGCGACTAAGGCTGGTTGTGATATTGTTGACGTTGCTCTTTCATCAATATCTGGTCTGACCGCACAGCCAAATATGAATGCGCTGCTGTCAACACTCGAGGGAACCATTTGGGATCCGCAGTTAGATATGGCAGGTATGCAGCACTTAGCTAACTACTGGGAAACATGCCGTACCTATTATGAGCCATTTGAATCTGAGCTTCGCAGTGGTACTTCACAAGTTTATTACCACGAGATTCCAGGTGGTCAATACTCTAACTACAAACCACAGGTAGAAGGATTAGGCCTAGGTCATCGTTGGGAAGAGTGTAAAGAGATGTATCGTAAAGTTAACGATATGTTTGGTGATCTAGTTAAAGTTACCCCATCATCAAAAATTGTTGGTGATATGGCAATGTTCATGGTGCAGAATGATCTTGAACCAGCGGATGTATTTGCCCGAGGTGATGAACTGACTTTCCCCCAAGGTGTAATAGATTTCTTTAAAGGGATGATTGGCCAACCACATGGTGGTTTCCCGAAAGAGCTACAGAAAATTATCTTGAAAGGTGAGCAGCCACTTACCCATCGTCCAGGTGAAATGCTTGAGCCGGTCGACTTTGTTTTTAAACGTGAAGAGCTAGAGAAAAAACTTGGTCATAAAGTATCTGAACGTGATGTTCTTTCTGCTGTTCTATATCCAGGTGTATTTGAAGAATTCGATCGTTTCCGTCAAGAGTACAGCGACCTTTCGGTACTTCCAACTCCAGTATTCTTTTATGGCCTAGATATCGGTGATGAAGTTACTATTGATATTGAAGCTGGTAAGACACTGATTGTGAAGCTTAATGCCATCGGGAGAGTTCGTGAAGATGGTACTCGACATATCTACTTTGAGCTCAATGGTGAGCCACGTAGTACCACTATTTTAGACCTTTCGGTAGAAACTGATGAGTCTAGTCATGTGAAAGCTGATCCGGATGAAATTAAAGAGGTCGGTGCTCCAATGCCGGGTAAAATCTTTAAGATGATGGTTAGCGTTGGTGATGAAGTTGCTGAAGGTGACGTATTAATGGTTACCGAAGCAATGAAGATGGAAACCAACGTTAAAGCCAAAAAAGCTGGAGTAGTAAAATCATTATCGTTTGGTGAAGGTGATCAAATAGAACAAGGTGATCTCTTGGTTGTTTTTGAATAGCTAAAACTGAATCATTAGTAAAAAATAAAAGCTGCCTTCAGTTTTACTGGAGGCAGCTTTTAACGTTTAATGGTCACTTATAAAACAGATGAACTGTCTTTCCTATTTGTACCTATTGCGGTTTGATTTTTAAGTCTCCTAGGCCAATTACGTTTTTTATTATTACCTTATGTGGACGCATATTGTGGTCAAATGATGCTAAAGTTTCTCGTCCATCAGTACCGAATACTGATGGGTCGACAAGGACACGGCAGGTAGCAATATCTCCACTAAAAAACTCTTTGTCTTTTTTATTCGAAGTTGAAAAAGGTTCTACCACAATCTCTTGCGTACCCTTGCGGTGGAAGGTAGGAATTAAGATTTTCTCTTGCCCGAGTTTGCCGTAAAATCCTAAGCGTAAATTATAGGTTGCACTTAATATATCGAGTAATGGCTTCTCTTTTTCAATTTCGTACAATTTATCATCGCTGACTAGTCCATTTTTTATTCTTTGGTACCTAACTTTACCAGCAGCATAATCAAAAGTTAATTTTGTAATTTTTTCTCGAATTGATTTGTTTTTTCCCCTAATCGTGTGGCTACTATGCCATATCGGTTGTAATAACCCATCATTTCCAATTTTCATCAAGGTTTGATATTTTGCCACTCGATCATCGGTGAAAAACGCTGCTAATCCTAATGTCTTCGCTTGCATAATGACCAAAAAAGTATTTGGTTCGGTGCCGAGTGAAAGGTCAATAGAACCTTCTGCAAGGTGATTAAACCAAAGAAATGAAACGTCATATTTTAATGATTCACCAACCAGAGTTTGGATTTTATGTTTGCTCGGCGTTGGCGTTTGTGTTTGTGAATAACAAAACGCAGGGAAAGTTATTAGAAAAAAAAGCAATAAGGTAAGACGTGATAATTTAGGTAGCATAAGTACTATGGCTCTTCCTTGGTTTAACTAGCGTTGCAATAAATAACGACCTACCTTTTCGCTGTAGTGACAGGCCACTAAATGTTTATCTCCGATACCAAGTTTTTGTAGTTGTGGCTCTTGTTGTTTACACATGTCGCTTGCATAAGGACAGCGTGGGTGAAAATAACAGCCGCTTGGTGGGTTTACTGGTGATGGTATTTCACCACTTAAGGCAACTGGCCGTGGTTGGTTTGGATCGGGAATAGGAACAGCATTTAACAGTGCTTCGGTATATGGATGCCGAGGGTTTTTATATAATTCTGCCGCACTTGTTAGTTCAACAATCTTACCTAGATACATAACCGCAATTTGATCACTTACGTGCTCTATTACTGCGAGATCATGAGCAATAAAAAGGTAGCTAAGGTTATGCTCCTGTTGAAATGATTGTAATAAATTTAATATTTGAGCTTGTACCGATAGATCAAGTGCCGAAACTGGTTCGTCGGCAATGATAAGTTGTGGCTCAACTGCAAGTGCACGTGCAATTCCAATTCTTTGACGCTGCCCACCTGAAAATTCATGTGGGTAACGCTGTTCGTGATCTGCGTTTAGTCCTACCTTTTCTAATAATTCTATGATGCGATCATTGATTTGATTGCTAGGTACCAAACGATGAATTTTTAGTGGCTCGGCTAATATGGAACTTATAGTCATGCGCGGATTAAGCGATGAAAATGGGTCTTGAAATATCATTTGCATCTGCCGCCGATAGGGGCGCATCTGCTTTGCAGATAATTTTGTTAATTCAGTTCCCGAAAATATAACTTGCCCTGCATCTGCTTGCAGCAGCTGCATGATAAGTTTTCCTGTGGTCGACTTACCACAACCAGATTCTCCGACTAAACCCAGAGTTTCCCCTTGCGCTAAGTTAAATGAAATATCGTCAACCGCTGCAAGTTTACCAGTAGTGCGCCCTAAAGAGTCCTTTACTCGAAAACTTTTGCGTAGATTTTTTACTTCAAGTAGAGGCAAGGTCATATCTCCAACAACGAACCCAGTGGTCTGCTTCGTTAGCTTCAATCGTGGGTAATTTATGCCCACATGGGGCACAAGGACCGGGACAGCGATCAAGAAAAAGGCAACCGCTAAGTTGCTCTTTTAAATCTGGTAATTGACCTTCAATTGCTGGTAGCTGGTGTTGCTGCCCCAACTGAGGTATGCATTTTAGTAATCCTTGCGTATATGGGTGTAGAGGATTTGCAAATACCTTTTTTACCGTTCCATATTCGACAATTTGACCAGCATACATAATAGCAATTTTATCGGCATTACCGGCAACCACACCAAGATCGTGACTGATTAATAGTGTCGTCATTTGGCGTTGTTGTTTTAATTCGAGTAATAGATCCATTATCTGTGCTTGAATAGTTACATCTAGGGCGGTAGTAGGCTCGTCGGCAATAAGTAGTTTGGGGTCACAGGCTAAAGCCATCGCAATCATGATCCGTTGCCGCTGTCCACCTGAAAGTTGATGTGGATAATCACGTAAACGTCGTGTGGGATCAGAGATGCCAACTTGATTGAGTAGTTCGGCCGCTTGTTCAAGCGCTTGAGGCTTTGTATCCCCTTGATGCAATTGTATGACTTCTGTTATTTGTTCACCAATACGTAGTACTGGATTAAGTGATGTCATCGGTTCCTGAAAAATCATTGCGATGTTATTGCCACGAATACGGCGCATTTCGATGTCAGGTAGGCGTAAAAGGTCGCTCCCATCAAGCGAAATTTCTCCACCAACAATTTTACCAGGAGCAGGAAGTAATCGTAAAATAGACAACGCAGTCATAGATTTACCACAGCCCGATTCACCTACCAAGGCTAAGGTTTCACCTTCGTTGATAGTAAAAGAAACCTGATCTACAGCCTTAATTAGGC
The DNA here is from genome assembly GCA_016744555.1 of Desulfuromonadaceae bacterium. Taxonomy (GTDB): domain Bacteria; phylum Desulfobacterota; class Desulfuromonadia; order Desulfuromonadales; family Geopsychrobacteraceae; genus Desulfuromusa. Next base: position 2,953 of record JADGED010000017.1, on the reverse strand, counting down.
CGGATCTGGTAAAGAAATAACTTTGTAGATTGTTGACAATTAGGCGTGGCGGCATGATCTCTCTCGTTAATGATTGTTTTATGTGTACATGTTTGTGTCACAATGGTCAAGCAACTGTGGGGTGATTATCTCTGCATAATATGAAATTCAAAGTTAAAATTATCTGGATTATTGTTGCAGAAAATTAAATAATAGAAAAATGGATACTAATTACGTTGATTTACATTTGCACTCTACCTGTTCTGATGGTCTTTTTAGCCCCGAAGAGGTAGTAGGGCTAGCTCACAAAGCAGGTTTGCTTGCTATTGCCCTAGCAGATCATGACAATATCTCAGGAATTGGTCGTGCGATGGAAGCGGGAGCAACCTCTGGGGTTGAAGTTATTTCTGCAGTTGAACTTTCTAGTCAATGGTTTCAGTATACTGATATGCATTTACTCGGTTATGGGTTCGATCATCAAGATCCATATTTACACCGAACTTTGGAAGAATTTCAACAGTTCCGCTCTACCAGAAATCGTCAGATAGTTGAGCTTGTTAATGAAAAATTGATTGATGAGCAGCGCCAACCGCTTGATCCTGATGCTGTACAAAGTTTGGCAGGCGGGACAATAGGGCGACCACATATTGCTTTAGCATTACGTCAGGCGGGCTATGTTAAAACGAACGACGAAGCCTTTGATCGTTATTTAGTCCCGTGTAATGTCCCTAAGCATTATTTTCCTGCAGATGAAGCAATAAAACTAATCCACCGTAGTGGTGGTATTGTAGTTTTAGCACACCCACCTTATGTTACCCGCGATCGAAACAAGCTTGAAACGTTAGTAACTGAGCTAGTTGGGTTAGGTCTTGATGGTATTGAAGCTTACAATAATGCTTCCGGCCTAGAAGAGTCTGATTGGTTGATTAAGTTGGCACAACGTCACGACTTAGTCGTTACGGGGGGATCAGACTTCCACGGCGATAGTGGTTCTTTGATAACTGTTGGCAGGGGATTGCGTGGTATTAGAGTCCCATATTCCTGCGTAAGTGCAATAAAAGGGGCACTGCGGAAGCGCTATGAAAAGAAAAATTAGAAATTCTATTCTAGACGTTTAATAGAGCATCGGTTTGTCTCTGCTTTGACAACACTGCGAAAGAAATTTCCATAAATATATCTATTAAGACAATTCAGAATGGACGGGAATATATATGGTAAAAGTTGTCCCTTCGCCAAGTACGCTTTGTACCTCAATTCTGCCGTCGTGATTTTTTATAATTCCATATGAAATTGAAAGCCCTAGACCCGTACCCTTTTTTCGACCTTTGGTCGTAAAAAAAGGATCAAATATTTTGTCTAGAATTTTTGTATCGATACCAAATCCAGTATCTTCTAATTCAATTACAACATTATTCTCAATGGATTTAGTCCTTATAGTTAATATTCCGCCATCAGGCATAGCGTGACCTGCATTAATCATAATATTCATGAATACTTGCTCGATTTGGCCAAAATCAACATCTATTTCAGGTAAGTGTTCAGTGAATTTTTTAATAATCCGAATGTCCTGATAGAAATCTAGATTACTTATAATTGCTAAAGTTTGATTAATTATCTTATTGGTAGATGCTGATCTTTTATCAGGAATAGATTCACGCGAGAATTCCAATAGGTTTCTGACAATTTTTGAACAGCGATGGGTTTCAGCAATAATAGTTAATAAGTTTTCTTTAGATGATTTGTTTAGTTGTGGGTCTTTAAACACGATTGATGAAAACAGCAGTATGCCAGCAAGTGGATTATTAATTTCATGTGCAATCCCTGCTACTAATTCTCCCATTGAAGCGAGTTTGTCTGATTGCATAAGTTTGTTTTGCATCTGTTTTATTTCGCAGGTTCGCTCTTCTACTCTAGATTCAAGGTTAGTTCCCCAGTCCTTTAGTTCTTCTTGCGACCGTTCAATGTCTTGTGCCATGTTGTTGAAAGCGTAGGCTAAATCTCCTAATTCATCACTACTAATGTCACTAATACGGCTGTTCATCTCACCGTGTGCAAGTTTTTTAGAATGATCGAGTAGATTATTGACAGGTTGGTTTATTAACTTTTGGATCAAAAGTGCTAGGCATATAGAAATCACTATGAGCATAGCAAAAGTAAAAAATACTATTTTGTTTCTAGTTGCAGCTATTTGTGAGTTCATCTCCTCCAGAGAAACATGGACGTCTAAAACACCGAGAAGGCTTGAGTCTTTTGAGTGGAAATGGCAGCTTGCTGTATAGCAGCTGGGTTTATTATTGATTTCTGTAGTTACACCAAGAATTTTCATCCCTTCAGTGTTGGTGAAAATTCGAGCCCTGGCAGCTGAAGGTGCATTAATCAAGGGGATTGCATTGAAATGGCAACCATTGCAGCCTTCGGCATTGTTGTCTACTTGGGTGCCGATTTCAGCCTTTGCTGTAGAAAAATTTATAATCCCGTCTTTGTTTAGTAGGCGAATATTCTCGATTCCATCTTGCTCACCTACTTCCTTGATCATTTGGTAGACACGCGCGCTGTCATTTTCTAGCATTTGGTAGTGGGTAGTTCGTATTATTGTTTCACCTAGATTGTCAGCATCCTTAATCGCTTCTTGAAGGCAAAGTTCCTGCAAAGAATTAATATTTAAATATGCAAACAATGACATCGTAGTTATTAATACAATACCTGTGATTATGGTAAATTTTAAGGTTAATTTTAGGTGCACATTCTGCCTCACAAAAAGTTTTTGGGCTGCTTAAATTTTATAATTACAGGTGAATAAGGTTAAATATTAAAGATGATAATCCAATACTGATTGCCTATATATCTCAGCCAAAAACTGTGGTTTTGGGTGTTGTTACTAATGCATAAGCATTTAATTGGTATTTAGACTTAATGTGCAAGCAAAGACAATTACAGACAGAATGTTCTTTCTTGCATGGATGAAGCATAAAGT
>JADGED010000179.1 GCA_016744555.1 Desulfuromonadaceae bacterium | reverse complement strand
GCTTAATGCCGCCCCATAGCTCTACTTTACGCTCAGACAAATAGACGCGACCAGTGAGATTGTTAACCGCAAAGGTTGTTCCGGGGATTGTAAATGAGAACCCAGCATTTGCTGCTGCCACTGCCGCTTCCTTCATATCAGTTGCAGTTTCAGTTGCAGTGTCAGTTGCTAGATTTCGAAGGTCAGAACCAAGGCGAGATCCGTTATTCGCTTGCGCTACCCCCCAAGTGATTGCACCACTAGCAAGCATGCGCAGGTCAGTGGCAACTTGATCGGTGCCGTAACCTGGACCGAGCTCAATTGAACCATCCAAATCGGTAAGCTTAACCATTTGCAGCAGAGATGATTTAGTCGTATCTACACTAAGTTCGGCACGGGTCAACTTGAGCAATAAGCCGTATTCGCCAGTAACAACTGGAATTGATAATGGTTCACCACCGATTGATGCCGAAAACGTCGATCCTTGCTTTGAATTGGAAACACTTGCTTGCGTACCATTATTAGAAGGCCAACTTATAGCCCCCTTAAATCCAGCAGGGCTTATATCTAAATCACCTAAATTCAAATTTTGCAGCGCATCTGGCAACTCAATGCCACCGACACTTGCTAAAGAGATACTGCCATCAACAGCAGCGCCAGAGGAACCAAAGCTGATGGAACGAAGTACAGCTTGAACTGCAGGCAAATTCACTGTCATTCCACGAGGGAAATTCACCGTAACATTACCTGAAGTTATTGCTTTGGCATCAATATCAACAGCAAGGTCGGCAAAGCTAACTCGCATCTCACCAGTTAATGGATCTTTCATTGCAGCAGGAATGTATTCAGTTAAGAAACCAGCATTGATGTAACCTTCACCACTAATCATTCCATTGGCTAACTCTGCTGTGGTACGCAACGAGAAGTCACCGAGGCTTAACGTCAAGCCGTCGAAACTGAAATCGCTGATTTCATAATGGGCGTCTTGGAAAATACGGGCGGTCAAATCAAAGCTATTGCTTTGGTAGGAAGCCTCCCCTTTCAAGCCAAACCACAGCTGCCCGTTTTCTACCCCGAGGCCATACTGCCTAAGGGATAGTTCAGCGGTATTAATTTCTATAGTTCCGCCTTTAATATTTTTCCAGCCCGCCATGTCGCTGACAAAGGCGATGCCATTTTTAAAGATCCGCAAGCCATTGAGCTTTACTTTTCTATTGTAATCTGCAAACAGCGGATGGGTTGCCTGCAATGAGCCATCTACTTGGACATAAAAATGGTGGTCATAATAACCACTACTTACATTATCCAGATTCAGCGTAGCAAAACCATCAAGGTTAAAAGTGCGATTTAAGTCTCCAGTATTAATGCTTAACTCATTGAGTCCGCTGCCATCTATTTCGGCCGCTACCGCAATACGCAAACCACCAAATTGATCGAAGATCAAATCACCTTCAAGAGCACCACTAATGGCGCCATGATTTATTGCTATCCGCAAAGCGGTTAATTGGGAATCGATGTGAGCCAATGAAACAACGGGAAGATCCATGGTTGGGAAAACCAGCTCACCTCCAGAGGATAATCCGTTGGCAGCAGATATTGTTAGTGGTCGCTCTGCTGGAATACTGATAGCGGCAGAGCCTAGCTCAGGCGGCAGAAGAATATCGCCTGATAAAGTTAGCTCTTTTTCAGCCAAATTAATCGAACCACCAAGCTCGCTGATACTAAACAGGTTCCCAGGAAGAACCAGCCGGTGACCTGCTGCCGCTATTCCGGCGGTAAGATTCTTGCCCCAACGTATCGATTTATCTTCCAGCAAACTCAAATTAGGGATAGTGAGAGAATTAAAGCCAGAACCAAACCGCAGTGAACCGGCAAAATCTGCTAGCTGAACCATCCGAGCAGGGGCATTACGGGTATTAATTGCTACTTTCAAAGCGGTCAAATCGAGACCAAAACCAAATTCACCCGGTAGAATATCAAGTGACAGAGTACCAAGAGCGGCAACTAAATCGATTTCACCAGCAAAGCCTAGCTGACCTAAATGGAGATCGGTAAATGGGTGATTGGTGACCGGTAAGCCTAAGTCAGTTAACGTAATCGAACCATCTAATGCTGCACCATTACGACTAAATGTAACCTCAGTCAATTGCATGGCAACTGGTCCAAGGTTAAAAGTAAGAGGTGACGGTGGGGTCACGGTAACCGAGCCAAACTTAACTTGGTGACGAACCAAATCTACTTTTAGCCCAGCTACTTGTACAGGAAGCTCATTGTTACTATTGATAAGACTAGGAAATTTCTCTCTAAATAGTGGAGGCAAGCCAGAGAGATAACCTTCAGCAGCACTAACTACCCCACTTGCATCAATCTCTTCAGCAGCAATTTTAAGGAAAAAATCACCAAGTTGAAACAACTGCTCTTGTGGATCCAATGAAGTAGCGTTATTACGCACCACCCTAATTGAAAAGTTGTACTCTTTGTTTATTTCAGGGGAAAAATGGTAAACCCAACGACTTGTACCTTTTGCTGCTTGCCAATTACTGCCACCATCCATGGTGATTTGAACCAACAAGTCCTTCACCGGAATATCTTTTTTATGCTGCTCCAGCAACCCCCGAATGACAATTTCACCTTTAACCAAATCTTCGGGGTAAAACACAAGCGGCTTATTATCAAATTCATCAAACCGCTCACCATTAAGGGTAACGGTATCTAGATAACCAAGGTCATCGCCAGCATAATAAGCAGCAAATGTATTTAATGGGATAAAAAAGGATAGGAACAAGCAGGTAAACAGCAACAGAGTTAAAACTTTTTTCATTTAATTTTCCCCGAAAAACAAAAAGCCACCCGAGAGCAAAAGTTACTCCCGGGTGGCCAATTAGATTAGAAAGAGAACAGATAAGACAATTTTGCGATGTGCTCTTGATAGTCATCAGCAGTTACATCATCATAAGCATATTCACGCCGTTCGACAGTTAGACGAATTGCCTTTGAGCGATCCTCACCGGGATGATAGTTAGCCCGTAGTTGATAACTAATATAAGTGTTATCGGCATCTACACCGTCGGTATCACTATTTTTTGTTGAAGCGGACAAATCAGTGGACCAAAGGTTTCCAGCGTCATAACCAAAGTCGACCTTCCCCCCCATGCTTCTACTGTCACCACTATCTCGATTAATAAAGTTACCGTCGAGACGAACAGAAGCACGAACTAAATGATCACTGGAAAGACGTTTTTTCCAACCGATTGTCCCCCTAACAGTATTGACTTGCTGCTCTTCTCCTCCAGCTGCATTATTATCAATATTAGTGGTTATCCAACTCGCACCATAACGCCATCCACTTTTGGGGCGGAAATTAAAATCGATCTCACCAATGAACAAACGTTGGTCCGTACCACGACCATTACTATCTTTAAGTTGGCTACGAATTCCAAAATCACTACGCTTTAACCAGTCCGGACGATAAGTAATATAAAAAACGCCATCCCGGGTTACTAACGTATCACCAAGATCTCCATCAAGGTTATCGCGGCTATGTTTCATGGTAAGGCGTAATTTAACCTGCCGATTAACCATCCACTCAGTGTCATTTTCATAACGTTCACGATCAGAAGAGGCACTAGCAACAATAGGGTTGAAGTCACTACCCAAACGCTCATATAAAAAACTACTTCTAACTGAGCGTGGAATAGGCTTGGTCGAAAGTTTAACCCTTATAGCGGTAGCGTCGTCGCTACCATTGGAATCATCAGTATCAGAATCGGTTTTAGTATAAGCAGTTTCACCTTTTAAACTGATATAACGATTAAAACGCCAATCCCAGTCAACTCCTACAGTTTTAGCCTCGACTGGTGCACTTGTTGCTGCTTCGGTTGGGATAGATGAATTATCATCATTTACCCAGGAAAAGCTCGCACTAATATTTTGTGCAGGTGCATATTTCCATTCGGTATTAAACCCAGCAATATAACGATCGACAGAGTTATCAGAAGTTGAATCGTATACTTCCTCCCAAGACGCTTTTTGCACGCCGCTAAGAAAGCTAAAATCCCAACCCTTGTCATACGTACCAAGCGTATATCCAACCTTACCACCCTTAGCGCCACCACTAAAAACAAAAGGATTAAAGGAAGCAGCGACATCACCAACCTCTAAACTGAAATTTTCCCAGTCTAAATAACCACGCATATACATTAACCGCGCATCACGGTTATCTATTTGCTTGTCATCAGTAGCACGACCACGTAAATCAAGCCCCATTTTACCTTTTTTAAGCTTTTTACTGAGATCAATACTGAGATTTTGCAACCAATGGCTACCTTCATCGATACCACTTCCAGAAGTACCGATAACTTCATGCCACTCGAGGGTAGTTTCGGAACGACCACGAACTTGCCAATCTTGATCGTTAGATGTTTCTGCAGCAAAAGCTACCGCCGTGGAAAGAGAGAAAATTAATACATTAGCCAATAATATTGATTTAAAAATAGAATTCATAATACTTATGGCCCTACTTTTGAAACAGGAAGAGCGAAAGAAGGAGGCAAGGTGGAATAGGTGTCCGTATTATTTCCTTCATTAGATTCAGCCACAGCACCGGTAAAATCAACGGTTATTACCCCAGGACCATCAACATACAGAGTATCACTGTGTTGGCCACCGGCAAGGATTGATGGAACATTTCCCGTCTCGGTAGGATATGCACTGGAATTACCCCCAGTGTAATGTGCCTCAATTTGGCATTCACCACTTGGAGCCGTACCTATATTATCGACACGATAAGTAATAGTATTATTACTATAAATCAAGACATTCACAATCAAATCAGGTTGACCTGTGGGAGTATCGTTACCATCAACAACCGCTGCCTCCTGCCCAGGAATCGGCTGCAACTCATCTGCCCACTCTGGCAAACTAGCACCAAACAAGCTATTACCTGCAAGTTCAATCAACATATATT
>JADGED010000178.1 GCA_016744555.1 Desulfuromonadaceae bacterium | reverse complement strand
GCTGTAGGGTTTGATAGCGGAGAACTGGTCTACATCCAGTAAACCGCCTAACCATGAAATAAACCGGACGGAAGATACGTCTGCTACTTAATCCGAATAATTTGGTAGTGCGCATAAGTCAGCACGCCGCCCGTTATCAAAAACGTTAGCATTCTTTGGAAAAATTATGAACTACGACACTTTAATACTATATAGCTTTGTTTCGTTTTTTTATATTATCAGTCCAGGCCCTGCGATATTTTTGGCAATTTACAATGGGGCCGTTAACGGAACCAAGTGTGTTATGGTTTCAGCTCTGGGAAATATCATTGGTCTAATGTTTCTATCCGCACTTTCTATTAGCGGTCTTAGTGCTATTCTACTCGCGTCAGCTACCTTATTTATGGCGGTTAAAGGAATTGGTGCATTCTATTTGATCTATTTGGGTATTAAGCAAATACGTGCCAGTAAAAGAGCAACATTGGAGTACTCATGTAAGCTAGAAAAAGTTGCACAACCTCTGTTTTCGTATTTTAAAGAAGGGTTGTTTGTAGCAGTAACAAACCCAAAACCCATTATATTCTTTGCAGCACTTTTTCCGCAATTTTTGGATACTAAGCTATCGTTATTCTCTCAATTTTCGGCTATGACACTAATATTTATGGCGTTTTCTTTTTTATCGCTATCTACCTACGGGTATTTAGCGCAGCGAGCTAAAGGCTTTTTATCCAATTCAAATAACATAAAATGGTTTCATCGTATTAGTGGCGGGTTGTTTGTTGGTATGGGGGTAAGTCTTTTTCACGTCAAGAGCGCAAGCTAACAATGAAATAAACCGGATTGAAAATACGTCTCTGTTTTAATACGAAATACTGCGGTAGGTCACACAAGTTAGCAGCGCTGCCCGTTATCAAAATAGTTAGAAAATAAAGTGGTTAAGTCGAAAGTGCCGGTAAAAGGCTGCGACGAAAAATTAAAGAAGTACGCCGAACTCTCCACCGACATCGACATAATCCAGTGTCGGAATAGGGAAGATGGCTGCGTAGCGTAGTAGTGGGATATTTTAATTATTAAGGAGTCCCCAGCAACCGTGAAGCATTGGATACCTCTCGAACACAAATCGGTTACGCATGGCTACACGCCTTGCGCAGACGAAGCCAAAATGGCAGAAGACTGACTTGGGACCGTATGCTACGACAGATGATGAAGTGGATTCTCATGGTCAAAGTGCTTCACTCTTACCCGAATCAACGTCTCTGCATTTGACCTGAGGCAGGAGGCCAGTGCGGTAATTCCGCATGGTTAGGAGCTGTGCGGGGGGATCTGGTAACTGATATCCCTACCGCGTCTGCTGTTGACTGAGGTGTTGCAATGTCCACGCAGATAAGCGATGCGATAACTTACTGATCGCTATTTGTTGCCAATAAACACCGAAGTCCAAAAGAGGTAGTTTGTCCCCCTCCCTAGTGAGTTCCTGTTTATGATCTTAATTTATTAACCGTGACAATTCAGCCATTCCATTATTGGTGGCCTTTTCTTGCTCTCAGCGTAGATTAGAGTCAGGCGACATTTTTCTAGTGCCGTTCCATATAGTTGCCCATTTCTTCGATTGGTAAATTTTTGCCCATCGACCAAAATGTAATCTTGATTATCACCCGTTTGTGTTAGCCAAAAGCAACCCTCTAGGCAGGTTATGTTAAGCCCTAATGGTTTGTTACCTAGGTCTAGAATCTCATTTTTTTGCAGTATTAATTCCATTTTCTGCCCCTATTTTGGCTGTTTTGCTAGTCTTCTTAATTGGTTGACCTAGTAGAACTGATATTTTTTCTTTCCGCTAGGCACAAAAGTGCATTATTGTGTCCATTACAACTCTTGGTTTTTGTAACTGTGTCTATTGGACGAAGGGGCAATTGTGTCTACTTATCGTTTTGAATTTGTCCTAGGCTAAGTTTCCACTAAGGCTTTTGATAAAAGTTACAGTTTGTTTTGCCACTTATCATAGGAGATATGATGTTACCAACAATTAGAAATGATGAGGACGGGGGACCCTTATATGGGAAAGTGGCGGGAAGAATCAGTTATTTAATTGCGCAAGGTACTTTACGTTCTGGGGATCGAATTCCTTCGATTCGTAGTATGAGTAAGCAGATGCAGGTAAGTATCAATACTGTTAAGGAAGCCTACAATCAGTTGGAAGATAGGCGCTTGATTAAGGCTCGTCCTCAGTCTGGATACTATGTTCGTGCTCGACTACCGGAATTGCCAGCTGAACCTGTTGTGGATAGACCCGCTCTTAACCCTGCTGAAGTTAATTTAAGCGAAGTTTATCAGATGGTTATGCGTGACTTGCTAAATCCCGAATTGCTCCCTTTGGGGATTGCGATTCCCAATCCTGAGTTGCTACCAATCGAAAAACTGAGTCGTATGCTAACCCGTGAAACTCGCCGCTTTGCAATTCAATCTGTCTCTTACGATCTGCCCCCTGGGAATTTGCACTTGCGTAAACAGGTGGCACAGCGGTTATTGCTTTCAGGTTGTAGCTTGAGTCCTGAACAAATTGTTATTACTTCCGGTTGTGTAGAGGCGGTTGTTTTGACCTTACAGGCACTTTGTAAGCCTGGGGATGCTGTGGCAATTGAAACTCCAGTTTACTTCAACTTTTTACAATTAATAGAAAAAATGGGTCTAAAAGCTCTAGAAATTCCGGTGTCACCACGCGGAGGAATAAGTTTGGAGGCCTTAGAATATGCATTAGATCGCAATCCAGGTGAAGTAAAGGCGTGCATAGTTTTGTCGAACTTTAATAATCCACTTGGTAGCAGCATGTCAGACGAAGATAAACTTAGGTTAGTTAACTTGCTTGAAAGTTATGCGGTTCCATTGATTGAAGATGATATTTATGGTGATTTATCCTATCAAGACGAACGCCCTTCGGTGGCAAAATCATATGATAAAACTGGCAATGTTGTCCTTTGCTCGTCTTTTAGTAAAACGTTAGCCCCCGGTTATCGAGTTGGCTGGATTGCTGCCGGACGTTATCAAGAAGAAATTGAATGCTTGAAGATGATTACTAGTGTAGCTACAGCTAGCCCCCCACAACAAGCAATTGCTGAGTTCTTAGCAACCGGTGGGTATGATCGTCACCTGCGTACTATTCGTCGTGCGTACGCCAAGCAAGCGGCTCAGATGGGTCATACTATTGGTAGGTTTTTCCCGAATGGAACTAGAGTCTCCAAACCTCAAGGTGGGTTTGTCTTATGGGTGGAGTTGCCAGAACAAATTAATGCGTTAGATCTTTATAAACAGGCTCTTGAGTGTGGAATATCAATTGCCCCCGGACAGATTTTTTCCATTGCAGGTAAATTTAGCAATTGTATCCGGCTGAATGCCGCTTTCTGGAATCTTGAGGTAGAAAAAGCGATTGAAACTTTGGGGAACCTTGCAACGAAATTAATTAAATAAAGCAGTTTTCCATTTTACCAGTTACTAACTGGGACAAGTCTGCTGTTGTCTTATTTGTTGTAGCGTCCACGTATATAAGCGATGCGATAGCTTACTGGAATTACCCCATTTATACCAAATTCATCTTCATATACTTGAATGAATTTATCTAACGCCTGCTTGCCACAAAACTTACTAGTTCCAGAATATCCAGCTCCGGTCGCTTGTTGACTACGGAGAAACTGCATTACATCGGGGAAGGTCTGAGTGATAGTCTCGGTTTCCATGGTTACTTTCGATTTTGTAGCTTTTTGAATTATCTCCAGTAAATCCTGCTCGGCTGGTAGAGGATAAACTTCACCGAAACCACACTGTTGGTTGGCCTGTTTCATCTCGGCAAAAGTTCCTTGGCAAAATACCGAAAAAAAGAATGAACCCTCTGGGCGTAGGCACGACAAAAGTTCTGGAATTGACCTTTCCGGTTGTTGGAACCACTGCAAGGTGGAAGAACTTACCAGTAGATCGATACTACCGGGCTTAATTGGGAGTTTCTCGCCGTCAGCTTGAATTCGTAGGTTGGCAACATGTGGTTGTAGTTTGCGTAGTGGTGCATTGGCGATATCCAGCGCAATCAAGCTGCGAATACTGATGCTTTTGCTCAATCGTTCGGTGAACAGGCCATCGCCACAGCCAACCTCTAGGGCTTTATCGCAGATGGATATATCTACCATTTGGGCTAGACGGTCAGCTACTTGGGCTTGAACCTCTGCTGCTTGGCGGTAACTTGCCGCCGCGCGGTTAAATGAGCGACGTACCGGTAACATGTTTCACCATTTGTAAAAGTTCCTGTTCGGGGAGCTGGTGTTGACAATTGACATCAATAATTTCGGCCTGTCCAAGAGCCGTTGCCACTGCTTTAAATTCTTTGGGAGTTACTATTTGATCTTCTGTACTGCGGACAAGGGTGACTTGTCCGGCTGCAATTTTATTTGGCTTGGCGGTGGAGGTAGCAAGAAATTCCAACCCTTGCCCCAATATCGCAATTTCGTTTGTACTGATCACTGGACAAGTGTGCTCAATGCCGCACTTTTGCCAGAAATCTGTAATTGTTGCTTGTGGGTGCTTAACTAACCGCTGCTGCATTCGCTTGATAATACGTGGATGGAAGCAGTGGGAAAAACTGAGAAACGGTGCCAGCAATATAATCTTGGAAAAATTCTGACCGACTTTATCGATCTCCTTTAAAATCAGATGAGCACCAGTTGACCAACCGATTAAAGTGTCTCCACCTTGGGCAATCGCCGTAGATATCTCCGCCGTCGAATGGTGCCAAAACGGGGTGAGAAAATTACTTTGCTTAGCAATGGTTGGATATAGTTCTGTAATGCCGCTCCAGCCAGAGATAAATGTTAGTTGCATATCTCCTCCAGCAGAGCTGTTTCCAATTGTTGTAGTTCTGCAGCGGTTAAATCTGCACGCAGAGCGATACGCAACCTTGCGGTATTAATTGGAACTGTGGGTGGCCGAATAGCACCAACGTAGATTCCTTGTTGAATTAGATTCTTTTGCACTTGCAGGGTGCGGTCA
>JADGED010000177.1 GCA_016744555.1 Desulfuromonadaceae bacterium | reverse complement strand
GTCGAGATTGGAGCAGATACAGTCTTGCACCCTAATGTCCATATTCATGGTAAAACAACTATTGGCACAAAATGTATTATCGAAACCGGTGTTGTCTTAGTTGATACCGAAGTAGCTGCTGATTGTCATATAAAGGCGGGTTCGGCTATCGAGGAGTCAAAGATAGGGGCTAAAAGTAAAATCGGTCCTATGGCGCATTTACGCCCAGGGACGGTACTTACTGGTGATAATAAAATCGGCAACTTTGTTGAAACTAAAAAAGCGGTATTTGGGCAAAAATCCCAAGCCAGCCATTTAACCTATATTGGGGATTCTGATGTCGGGGAAAATGTTAATTTTGGTTGTGGTACTATCACATGTAATTACGATGGGGTTAACAAGCATAAAACGACAATAGAAGATGATGTTTTTGTTGGTAGTGATTGTCAGTTTATTGCTCCGGTAACTATCGGTAAAAATAGTTTGATTGCTGCTGGTTCAACAATAACCAAAAATGTCCCTGAGGATTCTTTAGCATTATCACGAACTGAGCAGAAAATCATTAAGGGTTGGCGGAACCGTAAAGGGAAAAAATAGTAAATTTCTATTTATGCTGCCATGCAAGAAGTAATTCAGGTTGTAGAAACAAATGATAGACTGAGGGAGAAAAAACAATATGTGTGGAATAGTTGGTTATCTAGGGTCACAGGAAGCATCTCCAATAATTATTGAGGGATTACGTCGTCTCGAATATCGTGGCTACGATTCGGCAGGTATCTGTACTTTGGATGGTAGCACTACTTCTATAAGTCGTGCTGAGGGGAAACTGATTAATCTAGAGAATATTTTACGCGAAACTCCAGCTATCGGCAGTCGTGGCATTGGGCATACCCGTTGGGCTACCCATGGAAAACCCAATGAAATTAATGCGCATCCGCACAAAGCTGGCAATATCATCGTTGTTCACAATGGGATTATTGAAAATTACCTTAGTTTGAAAAAACAGCTACAGCAGCAAGGGCACAAGTTCAATTCCGAAACTGATACCGAGATTATTGCCCATCTGGTAGATGAACATTTCAACGAGTGCGGTGATTTTGAAAAATCTGTCCGCTTAGCGTTAGCAGAAGTACGCGGTGCATATGCTGTAGCTATCTTGTGTAGTGACGAACCAGATAAACTAATTGCCGCCAAACTTGGTTCCCCACTAGTTATAGGCCAGGGGGAAGGGGAATATTTTGTCGCATCCGATATTCCCGCAATGTTGTCCCATACTCGGGAAATGATCTTCCTTGAAGATGGTGAATTTGCTGTTTTTACCCCGAGTAAAATGTCGATTAGTGATCTTGCCGGTAATCTACTAGAAAAGCAAAGCAAGACCATTACTTGGAGCCCATTGATGGCCGAAAAGGGTGGTTATAAGCATTTTATGCTCAAAGAGATATATGAGCAGCCCCGAGCTATTGCTGACACCATTGCCGGACGTTTGCAAAGTGATGAGGGTGACATCTATCTTGAAGACCTTGGTCTTACACAAGAGCAGCTTGCTGGGCTCGATAAAATATTTATTATAGCCTGCGGTACTTCATGGCATGCTGGGTTAGTAGGGAAGTTTTACATCGAAAAACTAGCTCGTATCCCCGTAGAAATTGACATCGCCAGCGAATTCCGTTACCGCGATCCAATTATTACCGAAAACAGCCTCACTTTACTTATTAGCCAAAGTGGTGAAACCGCCGATACGTTAGCAGCATTGCACGAAGCTAAAGGGAAAGGTGGCAAGGTAGTTTGTATTTGTAATGTCGTCGATTCATCTATCTCTCGGGCAAGCGATGGAGTCGTTTATACTCATGCAGGACCAGAAATTGGCGTTGCATCAACTAAAGCATTTACAACTCAGTTGGTCGCTCTTTATCAATTGGCACTTAAGTTAGGACGTGCTTGCGGGAAATTGACTGCTGATGAATGTCGTAATCACGTTGAAGCACTTTTAGCTTTGCCACGTAAAATAGAAGAAACTATTGAGTTGGACAGTGAAATCGAAAAAATAGCCCGTGAATATGTAAATGCCCGTGATTTCCTTTATCTCGGTCGCGGAAATCAGTACCCAATTGCCTTAGAGGGTGCATTGAAACTGAAAGAAATTTCTTATATTCATGCCGAAGGTTATCCCGCTGGTGAAATGAAGCACGGCCCAATCGCCCTTATTGATGAAAACCTACCAGTAGTAGTGTTAGTTCCTCGCAATGCAACCTACGAAAAAGTTGTTTCCAATATGGAAGAGGTTTGTGCCAGAGGTGGTAAGGTTATTGCTATTGCCAGTGGCGAAGAAAGCGAACTAGAGGGCAAGGTCGAAGCCTTAATCAAGGTGCCAGAAACCACCGAAGACCTGCTGCCAATACTTACCTCTATACCAATGCAACTATTGGCCTATCACATTGCTGTTTTCAAGGGTACCGATGTTGATCAACCCCGGAATCTGGCAAAAAGCGTTACCGTGGAATAGGTTGATACATATTGTAGGTTTTAGAGGTTGATAAAAATAATGCAGAGTTGATTTAACGACGGCGCTTCCCTTTGCCCCTAGATTGTTTAGGTGCTTTCTTCGGTTGTTGAGTCTTCCCTGCTTTAGCAGCAGTTTTAAATTCAGCTTCATAGCCAACGATAAAGTCGCTACTGGTAGTATTTCGTATACTTAAGAAATGAGCATTGTTTTTATCAAAAGGGCAAATTGGTGAACAACATGGCTCAAAATCAAACTTTTGATAATATTTAGGTTCGCCTAAAACAAATAGAGTCTGGTTTTTAATTATCTCCTGCCTTAACGCAAACCTAAGGAGTTCAGAACCTACCCCCTGTTTTTGAAATTCTGGTGCCACCGCCATTGGTGCTAGATGCAAACCACAAATCTCTTTATCTCGATATGCATTGGTAAATGCTATATAAGCAATCGCTTTGCCGGCATGGATACATACCCACTCAAGAACCTGCCGATCTTTTTCATGAAGTTGCTGCACTAGTTTGGCTTCGTATTCACTTTTTGGAAATGCGCAACGTAAAAGTGCATAGGCTTTTGGTCGGTGTTCTTCTGTTAATTTCTTTATTTTCATAAATTTAGTTCCTATAAAGTTTTTGCTTGCTAACTGCATTTGGTTTTTGCTGAAATTCAGTTGCTTAATAGTTTATGCGATAGTTGCAATCACTGCTAGTTTTTAACTGAAGAGAGGACCTTGTTCCTGAGGGAAAGTAACTTCACAGTTTACTGGTAACTGCAGTTGTTGTGATGATGAAAATTCCATCTTTCTCCCGGATATAGGATCAATAAAATTTACACTGTGGGCAATAAGTTGCAGCGGATTTTGCAGATCATCTGCTTGTTTGGGTAATAATTGTGGATAATACCTATCGTGCAAAATTGGAAAACCAAGATCACTCATATGCACCCTGAGTTGGTGCTGTTTGCCGGTTAGCGGTGACAAGCGAAACTTAGCCAGATTGCCGTTGCATGCCACTAATTTGATGCTAGAACGGGCATTGACTTTTCCCGGGACGACATGAGTTCGAAACCACGGCTCACCCTTAGCGAGTCGATTCTCAATCATCCAATTGCTTTCCTTCGGACGGTGGGTTACTGCGGCGAGCGCGAGGTAGGTTTTCTCAATTCGTCCAGTCATAAATAGATTGTGGTAAAGGGCACGAGTCTTTTGATTGCTGGAGAAAAGAACTATCCCTGAAGTCTCACGATCAATTCGGTGCAAAGGAACCAAATTACAGTTTCCAGTTTTTATTTTTAGGCGATGCAGCAGGCACTCATTTACATAGGGGCCTGTAGGATTAACCGGGAGAAATGGTGGTTTACAGACAACCATTAGGTCATCGTTTTGGAAAATGACCTTCTCCAATAAGGGGATAAGTGGTTCTTCTGCTACTTCTCTAAAGTAAAATAATCTTTTTTGCGGAACATAAAGGGTCGCTTTGGTAATCGCAATCCCCGCATGATCATGCACCTTGCCCTGCATAATCCGCTGTTCCCATGCAGCCCGCCCAATCTGTGGAAATCTTTGCGCAAGATAGTCGAGAATAGTTGGATAGGGCTTTTCCATGCAGGCGAGGCTGACGCAAGAAGGATATTTAGATATTCCCATGTAACTGAATTACCAAAGTTATAAATTCAAAGATTCTAGCAGAAAAAACTTGTTTGGTGGTTTTTAATTATCGCCATTGGGTGTAAACTGCTTCGCAGATTTAAATAAAAGGGATGGAACTATGAGAGAAACAGAAAGCCTATATTTGTTCTGGGAGCATCAATTCGGCCAGTGGACAATGTTGGATATGGTCGATGTTGATGGTGTTATTTATAACTGTTGCGAGCAATATATGATGGCGAAAAAGGCCACCCTTTTTGCCGATAGAGAATCGTTGGCAAAAATCATGGCAACTTCTATCCCGCAGGAGCAGAAAAATTTGGGCCGGACCGTTGCAAATTTTGATGCTAAAAAATGGGATTTGCACAAAATAGCCATTGTCTGGCAAGCGAACTATCTTAAGTTCTCACAGCATCCAGCGTTATTACAGCGGTTTTTAGCTACCGGTAACAAAGTTTTGGCCGAGGCTTCTCCGGTTGATCTGATTTGGGGAATTGGGTTTGCTGCTAAAGATGATGAAGCTTTAGATCCTTCGAAATGGCGTGGCAAAAATTTACTTGGTCAGGTGTTGATGTCGGTGCGTGATGCGTTGCGGATATCGCATTCGCTTTAGTCGGCCACCTTTCTATAATATCAATACATTGTTCCAATTGTTGAAGATTTATATGTTTGCGAAATTTAAATGTAAAGCTGAAGGAGCTATCTTTTGATCCGCTATATATTTTACATCCTGCTGACTTTGACTCTTTGTAACTGTGCAACCACCAATACCGCTGTTCCCCCAAATGGTCAAAGTTTTGCGACTACTAATTTGGGCGGTTCTGCAAAAAAAACTGGCAACGACGGGACTAAAGGGTTAACTCCACCAGCAGCATCAATGGCTGGTAAGTGGCAAAAGCAAAAAACTGCAATGCTCGAAAAAAAAAGATTACAAGGCATAGCTGAGGCTAAGGATAATAAAGCATATGCCGCCGCAAAAACAGCAGCCAGCATAAGCGCGTATGTCGATTATTTAAAAAACTATCCTGCTGGTCGACATGAGGCCGATGCTAAAGAGAAATTGGTTGCTATGTATACCTC
>JADGED010000176.1 GCA_016744555.1 Desulfuromonadaceae bacterium | reverse complement strand
GGTAAGCATAGATACTGCCCAACAAGCTGCACTGTCGGGCATGCTAAACAAGTTACTACCATTACCTCTTCTCGGCACAATCACAGTATTATTCATCATTGGGGCACTTATTAATCTGCTATTTAATGATTATATAATTCCCATATTACAGCTAGCAGAGAGTGCTAAAATAATTTCTTCGGTTAACCCCAAACATAGAGCACAAGTTAAAAATGCTTCCAAAGAGATAGAATACCTATCTGAAATTATTAATAAGTCGGCTGACGCTTTTTCTGAGCTACAAGAAGATGTCGCCGGTAAAATCATGGTTGCACAAACTAATCTCAACGAAGAACGGACCCGCCTTGCAGCGTTAATGTCGGAACTACCCCATGGTGTAATTGTTTGTAACACCGACGGACAGGTATTACTTTATAATCAACAAGCGCAAAAAGTTTTTATCAAAGACACAATCGACACAGAAAAATCCCAAGGGATATTGGGGCTTGGCCGCTCTATTTTTAGCATTTTAGATCGCGATCCAATCGTTCACGGCTTGGAGATGCTGCACAAATGTCATTCATCTGGGCGGACAAAAATGGTCAACAAGTCGATGATTACACTCCATACTGGTCTTTGTCTGCGTGTTAATATGGCCCCATTTTTCACCGAACAAAATAGCGCCAAAATTATTTCTGGTTTTGTTCTCACCATTGAAGACATGACTCAGCAGATTGAATCAGACAGTCGCCGTGACGTACTAATTCAATCCCTAATTGACGAGCAACATAAAGATTTGCAGGAAATTCGTAACTCTATCACTACAATTTTAAACCACCCTAACTTGACCACTGAAGATCGGCTAAAGTACAAGCAAAAGATAGACAACTCGTCTAAGTCGCTACAAGAGAAAATCACTACAGCAAGAACCAACTATGCTCGCCATATGCACGCACTAAGTAAACACGAAAACGTACTTGCTACCAATCTACTGGAGATTATCAGCAATAATATCTCTGAACGCTTTGGAATTCGCGTTAACCATATGGCCCCGAAGGGATTCTGGTTACAGCTAGACAGCTACTCTATGGTGCAGGCAGTTTCCCATTTAGTTGGGCTACTCACCGCCCGTGGCATCCAAGAACTAACCATAAACCTTACACCGACCGTAGATTCCGGATCAGAACTGTCAGTCAGTTGGCCAAATGCAGAGGTTACACATAAGCTCATTGAAACTTGGCAACTTACCCCTTTGATTACCGATACCAGTGGTACTCTACTTAATTTTAAAGATACTATTGAAAATCTAGCCGGAACAATTACTACTATTAAAGCTACTAACAACAATCCAAGCGGGGTAATCGTTACTTTACCGCCACTAGAAAAAGACCGTAGGATGGCGATCCAAAACGAAATAGAAGATCGCCCTGTTTCGTATGAGTTTGACCTATTTAACCGTGGAGAATGGCAAAAACTTGAACAAATGCCATTACGGAAACTTACCTATGTAGTTTTTGATACTGAAACCACCGGACTTAATCCATCAAAAGGTGATGAGGTTATTCAACTTGGGGCAATACGTATCGTCAATGGGCAACCTCTATATCATGAAGTAATTGACCAGCTGATTGACCCAAAACGCTTTGTACCAATAGAATCAATCGCTATCCACGGCATTGATCCTGAATTACTACAAGGGAAACCAACGATCGACAAAGTACTTCCGCACTTTCAAACATTTGCCGAAAATTCGGTATTAGTAGCCCATAATGCTGCTTTTGATATGCGTTTCTTACAATTACAAGAAGAGAAAACTGGGATTATTTTTGACAATCCTGTCCTTGATACGATGCTACTATCATCAATTATTCACCCTAACCAAGACTCCCACTCATTAGACCAATTAGCAGAACGGCTAAATGTTACCATCGTTGGCCGCCACACTGCGCTGGGAGATGCTATTGTTACCAGTGAAGTTTTGATTAAGTTAATCCCACTGCTAGAAGAGCAAGGGATATACACTTTGGCGGACGCTTTAAACGCTGCATCTCAATCGCCTTATGCCAAAGTAGCGTATTAAGCGACCATACTAGAATGAGAACTGCCCCAAACGTTTTAACTATCAGGTTGATTACTGAAGGGATCAAACTGCATGTTTAAATCGCTATTTAAAGGAATCAACAATAATAAAAAACGGTCGAATATCGACCCAATCCACGATTTTGTGCTCAACTCTTGTGCCCAAATAGAGGATCGATCGGTAATGAAACACAAGGTTCACGAGGCAAGCATTTGTGTTTTAGACCTGGAGACTACCGGTCTCGATATGGTTAACGATGTCATAATAAATATTGGCGCCGTTAAAATGAAAAAAGGGAAAATAACCAAACTGTTTGAAGCTTACACCAAACCTCCAATCCCTATTCCACCAGCATCAACTGAATTTCACGGCATGGTCGATTCAATGTTTACCGACAAGCCAGTAATAGATGAAGTCTTGCCAGAGTTTCTCCAATTTGTCGGGAACAGTGTTATCGTTGGACATCACATAAGCTTTGATATTCACATGCTCCACCGTCACATAAAAGAGACTTACGATGTCGGTATCATGAATACCGTTTGGCTTGATACCATGTTCCTCTACCAGTTAGCGCATGAAGACCAAATGCATCAACCACTTGACCATTTACTAGAACAATATTGTGTGCAATGTGACCAACGTCATACTGCGCTTGGCGACGTTGTTGCTACGGCTAAAGTTTTCGTCAAAATCATGGAAGAATTACCAACATCATATAAAACTATTGGTGATTTGTACCGTGCCCAAAACAAAATCCGTCACAAGGAGTAATACTTTATGACTGATCCAGAATGTAATTATACTCGTAAAGTAATATCAGCTCGTGAGTATGAACATTTAATGCAGATGGACACCAACGATCTTGTAGACGCTTTAGCACAAAAATATCTTAAATGGGAAACCCCTTACCACGAGACACTAGATACCTACTCAGCCCCTTTTTATCGCTGGTTCACTAGTGGAACAATGGATATTTGGCAGAACACCATTGGCAAACATCTCCATACCTACCGACGCAATAAAGCTGCTTTAATGTGGGTTGGTGTTGACGGAGAAGAACGAGTTTATACTTATCACACCCTTGCATACGAAGTTGAACGCCTAGCAATGGCCTTAATCAATTTAGGGGTTAAAAAGTATGACCGGGTCCTTATTTTCACCCCTAACCTACCTGAGACTATTGTCTCAATGTTGGCCTGCGCTCAAATTGGTGCGGTACACATAATTTACCATATTGCCTACTCGGCAGACTCTCTAGCAGAAACACTAAAAGACTGCAAAGCTGCATACATTATAACTGCCGACGGTTGCCCACAAACGGCTCACCGACTAAAAGAAAAAGTAAATGATGCGTTGGATAAAATTGATTACAAGATTAAACACTGTATCGTCATTGAGCGTACCGGGGAACGTGTCCTTATGCACCCTAAACGTGACCTTTGGTATCGTGACCTAATTACCGACAAGGAGCTTTCCACCGGTGCAAAAATAAACACCGACCGGGGGCCTAAAGACCCGCTGTTTATGCTCTACACTGCATCAAAAACTAAAACTGCGAAGGCGGTAGTACACAACACTATTGGCTTTTTATTGTGGGCGCAATTCACCACCGAACTATTATTTGACATGGATGACCGAGATATTTTTTGGTGTACCGCCGATCTTGCATGGATCACAGGTCATACCTACGGTGTTTATGGTCCATTGTCGCTTGGTAGCACTCTATTTATTTACGAAGGCAGCATTACCTACGAAAACAGTTCTTTGTTTTTTGACTTTCTCGACCGTTTTCACATCACAAGAATGTTTAGCAACCCTGCTCTATTACGGAGCGTTATGCGCGCCAAAAATAGTCATAAGTTTGAAGCTAGATCAGCAAGTTCGCTACGTCTTATCGGTTGTGGCGGCGGAGAAATAAAAGAAGATCTATACAAATGGGTACTTCACACTTTACCCAAAAAAGGTAAAATACCACTGGTAAACATCTGGGGGCAAACTGAGTCTGGTGGCAGTTTAATGGCCAATGTACCTGGCACAAAAGGTAGCAAACAGAATACCAAGCTCCGTCCACTACCAGGGGTGAAATGTAAACTGGTGACAAAGACCGGCTCTGATATAGATGGGGTCGAAGAGCCTGGTTTTATGGTCTTAACCGATCCACTCCCATCACTTTGCACTGACCTCTATGGAGACAGTAAAGCATTTCGCTCTATCTACTGGGAAAAATTTACCGGCAAAAAATATTTTGCTACTGGAGATGAAGCGATAGTTGGGGCAGACGGCAGCTACATATTAACCGGACGATCCGATATTGCCCTAAGCGCAGGTGCTGGGAACCGTAAACTTGACGAGGTAGAGAAAGTTATCCTCAGCTATGAAAGGATCAAGGAATGCGCCGTAGTATTTATTGATCATCCAGTCTACGGCTATATGTTACTTGCCTTCTGTGTATTAAAAACATATCAAGATGAAAGCTACAGCCAAGAGTCTCTTCAGGCCCTTAAAGAACACATCATTGAAGCTAGTGGTGAATTTGCTCTTCCTGATGCCATTCGTCTAACCAACTTTCTACCTAAAACACCAGATAATGAAATTAACAGAGCACTATTGAAAGAGATTTCACTACAAATGGAGGGGTTATAGTAATCAATTTGCATTATTCGACTATAGCTATAAAGATCGCATCAAATAGTTGTTCGACAATTATATTTACCTATAAAATATAGACGTTATGCGCAATTGATTAAAGACTAAAACAGACAAATGCTATTACTTTTAAATACTACCAAAACTATGGATTTCAGCCCCTTAACTTCTACTGACATAGCACCAGTAGATCCAGAGATGCATAAAACTGCAAAAATCATCGCTGCTAAAGTTGCCACAATGACAACTCAACAATTGGCTGACCTTATGTCCATCGGTGATAAAATTGCTGCCGATACCCATGAACTTTTTTCCGCATGGGGGCAGCCTGGAAAAGCAAAAAAACCTGCATTATTTGGTTTTAGTGGCCTTTTTTTTAAACATCTTGACGCCCCCACTCTCAGTAAAAATCAGCATACCTATACCAATCAACATGTCCGTATTTTATCTGGTCTATATGGGATATTGAAACCTTTTGACTTGATAGAGAGATACCGGTTGGAAATGGGCTACAAATTAGCTGTTGAAGGCTCCACTAACCTAACGCAGTTTTGGAAAGAAACCTTA
>JADGED010000175.1 GCA_016744555.1 Desulfuromonadaceae bacterium | reverse complement strand
TACCAGAATATTGCTTTACCCATATTCTCAGAAACTAGATTTCCCTCACGGTAAATTTCGGCCAAAGCAAACTGCCCTTCTGGCAAACCGGTTCCTGCTGCAGCATTGTACCAGTGCAAAGCTTTGCGCTTATCAACCTTGATAAATTCGCCACTAGAATAAGCCTCTGCAAGCCTCAACATTCCGCGCCCACTGTTTTGGTATACTGCTGCCATATACCACTGCATTGCCCGTTTAACGTCCTGTGACACCCCGTTACCAAGGTAAAGTAGATCGCCGCAGAAAACCATGGCATAGGGGTCTCCACTATGGGCCTGCGAAAAAAAGTAATCGATAGCTTTTTTACTGCTATTTTCAGCTGCCTGCTCAAGGTAATAATAGCCGGTGGCCATGTCTCCTGCGTCAAGATAAAGCTTTCCCTGCTTATACAGCTCTGCAGCAGAACCATCCCTAACGGGTTTTTCTGCAGTCGCATTAATCTCCGCAGTCTGTTCAGACGAAACTTCCGCCAATTGAACGCAACCGGCAAGCAAAAACAAAAACAGACAGTGGATGGATAAAATGTAAGTAATGTATTTCATAAGTTAAGTTCTAAATGGTGTTACTTAATGACAATTGTTGCTTGCGCTCGCAATTCATCAATCCATTTTTTAACTGCTTCACCGCCTCCCTGTGACCGCATCCATTGTTCCAACCGATCCTTAACCTCAACAAAAGGGGTTACCCCACCTTTCTTTCTATCTACCAGCTTAATAATATGGAAGCCAAATTCGGTCTGGACAATGGAGCTAATCTCCCCTTGTTTTAACGAGAATGCTTCATCTTCAAACGATTTAACCATTTTACCACGCGCAAAAAAGCCCAAATCTCCCCCTTGTTTTGCTGCCGATCCAGTTGAATATTTTCTGGCCAATTCAGCAAAATCACTGCCTTGTTGTTTAGCCAATACCAGAATTTGCTCTGCCTGTTCTCTAGTCTTAGTGAGGAGGTTAAGTACCCGCACTTGATCAGGCGTGGAAAAATTATCTTGGTTGTTATCATAAAACTGCCGGAGCTCTTGCTCCGTTATTTGAATATTTGGCATGACCTCTTTATTGATAAGTTGCTGGGCCACAATCTCTCGCGTCAGGTAATCAATTATTTGCTTTTCATGGCCACTATATAACCCAGGGGGAAGCTGCCACGCTACCTTTGATAATTGCTGTTGCGCGAGCCGTTTATCTGGACTTATATTTGCTTGAGTTGCTGCTTGATTCAGCACTTCCAGCGTTATAATATGGTCAAGGATCTCACCTTGAGCCTCTTGTTTAAATTTGACAGGGACTTCTTGCCCTGGGTTTTCTGCTTGAAACTGTGGCAGAACAGTCGCAGCAAAAACTAAGTTGACATCGCCTTGCTTGACCTCATTGCCGTTTACAGTTGCAACCACTCGGCTACAAACCTGGGCCATTCCTTGTTTATTCAAAAAAGCTAGTATTTGGTCATGCTCGTTCACCAAATTTAATTTACCGACCATATTTTCGCCGCTGGCGGACAGGCTTACCATATCGACAAAGTTACATTGGCGGTATAAGGGCTTCTGTTTAAAACCCTTAAGTAAAAACGGTGAGGCTTTTTTATTAAAAAGATAACTGAACATTGCATAATCACCCCTGATACCTGCTATTTCCAGAGCAGTATAATCATCCTTGGCAATATCAATATCGGCGCCATGGGCAAGCAGAGATTTTACGATATCAACAGCCCCATCCTTAGCGGCAATAATTAGCAATGGATCCAATGATTCAGGGCGGTAATTTAGGTCAACATTACCATTTTCAATCCAATAGATTGCGGCATTGGTCTTTTTTTCACGAATAAAAACACGCAAACGCTCATATTTTTCAAAAACATAATAATCGGTCCAAACTAAAGATCTATCGTTAACTTCTCGAGTTGAAAGTTTTTTGTTAACATCTTTAATTGCCGATCCAATCGTTTCTGCAATGACATTGGCAACGAGTAAATCGGTGTCATAACAAGCCCCCTGAGCTTTCTCAATATAACGCTGGCCTAACAATAATTTATCCTTAGTGGCTCTAGCTTTTTCAATAGCCAAATTCAGGAATTTAAGAGCAGGACCTGCACCTTGAGGCAATTCATTTAAAGCATCGAAATATTGCTTATAGTAGGAGTTACCTTCATCAACTAAGTCTCCCGCCTCTACATATAACTTACTTGCTTTCTCCTTATTATTGTCGCAGGTCGACGCAGCAAGCACTGGGGTCGCTAGTAAAATAACCAGCAAAATCGTTATTACGGTTTTCATCAAAACTCCTTTATAGAGGCTTAGCTTTTGTTTAATCGACAATTTAATAAGCCTTTTACGCAGCATACTAAAGCGGCACCAACAGCTCATCTATTCATAATAGCGCTTATCCGGCAACTCAATACTAAAATAATCACCACCAATACTGCTGATATCTGCCAAAGCATTCCCTACTGAGGCCCAAAAACCACTAGCTGATGAGCTTTCACCACTAAGGGCGCCAAGAGGGATGGTCTCTGGATCGTGAGTGGTAACAACCACCAAACCATTTAACACTTTGTGGTCAAAATAGATATTCACCCGGTTATAAAAGTTGCCCCGCTGCCAGCGCACTTTGCGAACTTTAAAACGATAACCTTCAGCAAAAAAACCACCTCCATCAGCCTTATCTTGAGCAATCACCAGTGCTGCGATAGTGTGATTTGGCTTGGTGCAGTAGTTTTCGCCTATGGTGCTGTAAACTTGATCGGCAGGGTCAGACTGGTTAAACACTGCGACATTACCATTGCCCTGTTGAATAATAACCGGCGCAGCAGCAGTGCCGGGAACCTCATGGTAGATTCTATGCCGTTCTAAACACTTTAAGTAGGTCTGTTCATAGCTTTCGAACAAGTGGGTATAGTAACTATTGAATGTTAGATAGCTATTACGCCGCAAAATGGTTCCGCTGCCGCCTAACGGTCTACCATCCATATCATTTAACACTTGCCCGGTAGCGTTAAATGCCTCGTCTATAGCACTTTGACCCAGCAGCGCAAAATTGCGATTGGCGGGAATTTCTAACTCTTGTAGAAGTTTGAAAGTTGTCCCTTTGGGGATGTCAACAATAGAATCAGCACTTGCCGGTATCACAACAAGTGCCATGCCGATAAAAACACTAACTACAGCTAAAAAATATTTCATGCTATCTTCATCCCTTTTTCAGAGTTTACTCCATGACAATTGCCATAAATAAAAAGAGTCACTACTCTTTGCAGGAGCCCCTGGATAAATGGCAAGCAAAGTAGTCATATAGATATACAACTGAGTCATTTCACTAGTATTTATGGGGGCACTCTCCAATCAGATTCCACCCTACTAGTTAAAAGCAGCACAGATTCAGAGTGTAGTTGCGCTGCTGTTTATATGCAAGGGATATGCTTGCCGTATGTTGCCGATAGCTACTGGTCAATTGCCCTTTTTGCATGCTAACCTGCAAAGCTTAAAATGAGAGCTTAAAGAAGAGGAAATTGACCGTGGAAATCCATTGGCAGGTATATATGATCCGTTGCTCGGACGATTCTCTCTATACCGGGATCACTACCGACGTTAAGCGGCGGTTTACGCAACACGCTAGCGGCAAAGGCGCCAAATATTTCCGCGGACGCTGCCCGCAACGAATTGTCTATTTAGAGGATGGCCATAATCGTAGTAGCGCAAGTTGCCGTGAGCTAGAGATCAAAAAAATGGCTGCAGTTGACAAACGCCGCTTGCTAGGGTCGACCACTAACCAGCTTGCCGCCGGTTGAGGAGGAGCATGTTTGAAGAAAAGTCCACCGCACAAGCAGAACAGGGGTTGGATATCCCCTACGAACAGCTCGACCCTGAGACCTTGATCCGCATGATTCAAGAGTTTGTCAGTAGAGATGGTGCCGATTGGGGTGATGCTGGGTGCACCCTAGAAGATAAGGTTGTGCAGGTAATGGATCAGCTTAGGAATAAACAGGTAAAAATTGTGTTTGACTTACAAACGCAAACGGCAAACTTTATCGTCTCTCCATACAATCAATAATCTGAGGTTGCGTGAAAAATAAACTTATACGACTGGTTGAACTTATTCAGGAAGATTGCCCTGAAAACTTGCTTGAAGCCTTCAAAACGACCAAAAAGGGTATTTTAAACACCCAATTAGCGCTGCTTAGCGAAGCTCGTGATCTGCATCAAAAACGTTCCGAAATTCTTTGGGTACAAGCGGGCAAGCAGCGCACAGTTGAAGAAAAGCGTGCGTCTGCTCAAGCGGAATTGGCGGCATTTGTTTGTGCCTATCTGACCGGTGATGTCAAAGAATATGCCGACACCGGAATTGCAGCATTGCAGGCACTAGGTCGTCATGGGGAACTTGATCTTATTCACAGTCTTGCACGGCGATAATACCTCTTAGTTCAAGCCGCTCCAACTAACCTTTATCCTAAAAACAGTATCCATGGTCGCAACCGCTTTTGGTGGTTTGCCCCTCAAAACTTCAATACTGCAGAGACTTGCTTCCCTTCACTATAAGTAGATGACCTCGGTTCAGGACGTAAGTGGTGTGATCGCCCAAGCGAAAACTGGCAAAATTGGTACTGCAGCTTTTTTATGTTCAAGGATTGGTATTGTGCCCGACCCGGGAGTTGGCCGACCAAGTCAGTAAAGAGTTGCGCTGTTTAGCTAGCACGACCGCCAACGTCAAAGTTCTCACCCTGTATGGCGGTGCTCCCATTGCCCCACAGTTTGGCTCGCTTGATCATGGGGCGCACATCGTAGCGCTACCTCAGGTCGGATTCTCGATCATTTGTCGCTAAACTTTTATACCTTGAGACGTGCTTATGAAGCAGAGGGTAAAAAGATTGATAACTAGTAGGCCTGCCCGAAAAGCAAAGACAGTCAGCAGCTCAAGTTCAGAATGGTTATAAGCTTGGACCTCAACCTTTGATCAATAAATACAAAAGAGCGCATGGAGGTACTCCCTAAATATTTCGATATTTAACTTTGAAAACGATTTGATATTCATCAACCAGTTGCATTGTGTCACCAAACTTAACAATGGTTTCATAGGTGGATATGTTGGTCTGGTACTCTTCCAGTTGATCTGCAAAAATTTCGTCCCAATATTCTGCTAAATCAACACAGATATCTTTGGAATAGCCGTCTAGTATAATGGCCTCAGGAAATTCTGCTTTTCCCTTTTCGCGGAAGACTACCTTTCCTCGGTTCCATTCGGCATCAC
>JADGED010000174.1:296-5303 GCA_016744555.1 Desulfuromonadaceae bacterium | reverse complement strand
CTGGTATTTGCCATATGGTAACAAACAAAGTGATCCATTTATTTGGCAGGACTTCACCAAGACTGTGACAGTCAGCGAATAAACGGATACAGGTAAAACACTGCTTAACCGGCTGTCGATACAATTGTAAAAACAATCTGTATCGACAGCCGTATTTTTTTTGCTCAAAATTCCATTCATGTTAAACTTCAAGAATAACCCATAAAGAGCAAATTAAGTTATCTATGAAAACAATCAGATGCCTATATCTCCCCTTGCTTCTCCTGTTTACTATAATGTCAGGATGCAGCCAAGCGCCAGGAGATGGTTCAACCTGTGCTTCTTGCCACCAAGGTTTGGAGTTGGCGTCGGATACCCATTTAGAATGTGTTTCTTGCCATGGCGGCGACCCAAATGCGGTTGAAGAAGAAGCTTCCCACCAAGGGATGTACGGCCCTAAAAATCCAGCAGATCCTAAATTTTGGGATAAGACTTGCGGCAATTGCCACCCTTATCAATTAGATCGGGTTAGGGCAAACTTAATGTACACCAATACTGGTATGATTAAAAATGCACAGGCAACGTGGGAAGGTGAAGATGGTAATCTTTATGCAACTCGGCAAGAACGGGTGCCATCAGCAACTGGAGAGCAAACAGAACTTAAATCTGTTACAGAGCTCGATAATCTAGCTGGAGAGCTCTACCGTAAAACTTGTTCCTTATGCCATATTGGCGTCGATTCGAATCGTGTTTGGAGGGGGAGCCATGCTTCAGGGTGCGGTGCTTGTCATTTTCCGTATAATGAGAATGCTACCTATCAGGGGGAAGATTCAACAGTAAAGGGTAAGTGGCCACACTCGGCTAGCCATAAAATGGAAAACCTTCCCGACAATAATGTATGTGTCAGATGTCATAATCGCAGTGGTCGGATTGCCCTCTCTTATGAAGGGCGAAATGACGGCAATAATAGTCTTGTTCCTACTAAAAATGGTGATCCAGGGCCAGATATTATTAGTGGTGTCCGCAATGTGACAAGGGTGCAACCAGATATCCATCATGAGAAAGGGCTTGAGTGTATTGACTGCCATACCTCACGCGATACCATGGGAGATGGATACGCTTATGAAAATATGTATCAACAAACAGAAATTACTTGTGAGGATTGCCATGGTAGTGTGTCTGAGCGACCCAAGATAGCGCCGATAAACCGAGAAAATGATGAAGTCTTGCGTGAATCGGCACATTATAAAAGGCGGATGGAGCAGGGCGATGGCATGGTCCTAACCAGCAAGGGGCGCAAATATTCAAATGTGTTTCTTGAGGATGAAAAGATTTGGGTGCAGGGTAAGCGCACCGGCAAATTACATGAAAGTAAGGTTATTACTGGAACCCCTGAACATTCGATAGTTGGGCACGAAAGGATGGAGTGTTACTCCTGCCATTCGCGTACCGTAGTTCAATGTTATGGCTGTCATACCGAATATGATCAGCGAGAGCTTGCTACCGACTATATTAAAGGGGAGAAAACCCCGGGTAGGTTTACGGAAACGGAAGATTACCGAATGATTTACCCTTTTCCACTTGCGCTTAATCAGCGGGGTAAAGTTTCTCCAGTAACCCCGGGTTGCCAAACTTTTGTTAGTGTGATCGATAGCAATGGAAAGAAAACCCTAGATGGATATGTTGCTCTGTTTAAAGGGAAACAACAATTACGTTTTGCACCATTTTTTGGCCATAATACTGGTACCAAAGCAATAGGTTGTCGTGAGTGTCATGCTAATCCAGCATTCCTTGGGTTTGGACAGCATGTTGTCGAAGGGGATAGTATCGAAGCTACCCTAATCTGTGAAAAGTCAGAAGATAAGCCACTGGATGGCTTTGTAACTATGAATTACGGTGAAGTGAAAAATTTCTCAGCAATTACTCGGGAAAACTCACGACCATTTATTACCGATGAAATTAAAAAGATCATGGCTGTCAATTTGTGTTTGGTCTGTCATACTGATCCTAAAGACCCTATTTATCAGAAAGAGCTCGATTATAATGTCTTGGACAATTGTCTTAAGCGTTCTGATTCTACTGTGCAGTAACGCTCCGCTAAGTGCTGTTGCTGCTTCAGTGTCAGTACAGCTTGAAGGCGTTCATGCCGAACTGATATGCAGTGATTGCCATGGCGAAGATCCTGCTTTGACTCCACGGCCTTCGGCGCTTGCCGTGCGAGCCAATGGGTGTACGGGTTGCCATCAAGGTTATGATCAGATTTTTGATCAGGCAATGACTACTCGTCGGGCAGAGAAACATTATGTTGAGCAAACGTTTGGCAAGGTTGATCCCGGTTTTTATGCCAACAATTGCAGTAGCTGCCATGTCTCTGATTGCCTTGATTGTCATGGTGGTGATGGCCATAAAATTTCGACTGCAACCCAAGAAGAGTGTCTTGCTTGTCACAAGGGCTATTTTGTTGGCCGTGAATACCTTGGTTTGGCTCCACGTGAAGACCACCCACGTTATCAGCGCGGGGCTAAACATTTTGGTGATAAGACATTGAAAATGCGGCCAGACTTGCATGCAGAACTTGGTATGGAGTGCAAAGACTGCCACTCAATGCAAAGCTTAATAGCTGGGAAAAAAGCAACAAAAAGTTGCGCTGGGTGTCATCAACCTGATCTAAACGTCGTTGAACATAGCATTCCTGCTCATATGGAGAAGATGGAATGCTACGCTTGTCATTCATCTTGGGCACCACAGGCGTATGGTAGCTTTTACTTACGTCTCGGTAAAAACAATCGCCGTGCGGAAAAAGCCTTTAAAACACCACCGTTAAAAGGTGAATACTTGGTTAGAACTTATTTGCGAAAACAAGATGCGCCACCTTTGGGACTGAATGATCGGCAACGTTACAGTCCTATTCGGCCACAATTTATCTCCTATTTTTCTGATCTACGTGAGGATGCGCCACCAGAGGTCGAAAACCTCCTTTTAGGGGCGCAGTGGAAAGCATTTTTTCCACATACGATTCGCACTGGAACGGTAATGTGTGATAACTGTCACGACAGTAAGCGCCGTTACTTGCTTGAGGATCCAGAAGATAGGATCTATCGTATTGATCAAGACGGTTTGGGCTTGTCATCATTTTGGGATCAACAAGGGCAAACTATTAGTAATGGTTCTTTTGTTAGTGAGAGTCAGTTTTTACAAATTAATAATAAAGATGCAGCTTATACGAAAGCTTATGTAAAACGATGGAAAAAAATACTCGGTCAAGACGTAAGTTCCTTAAAGGAATAGCTTTTGTTAGTGCTTTTGGCTGGATGGCATGGCGTTTTTTTGTCCCTACCAAAAAGGTCACCCAAGAAGCACTACTTGAAGTTAAAAAGAGCGATATCCCTTTGCGTGGTGCTTTGGTTTATAAACACTCAAGGGTTGCAATTATTCGCAGTGAAGAAGAAGTATATGCTTTGAGTTTAGTTTGTACACACCTTGGTTGTACGCTGAATGTCACAGCCGAAAACCTTGTTTGCCCTTGTCATGGCAGTATTTTTGATCGCCAAGGAACAGTTATAAAAGGACCTTCTGATAAGCCTTTAAAGCGTTTGGACGTAGAAGAACGAGGGGATAAATTGGTGGTATTGGTATGAATAAAGATGACGATTTTGTCAAAGAGTTCGTCAAACACCTTTTTCCACGGGTTGTCTTGCGTAGCAATTTGCGCTTAACCTACACATTCTGTCTGGGTGGTTTGGCATTTACTGCTTTTTTAGTGTTAATTCTTACCGGAGCCATGTTGCTATTTCATTATCAACCATCTACAACTGGTGCATTTAAATCAATCCTCTATATCGAAAATTCAGTCCCAGGTGGTTGGTATATTCGTAACCTCCATCGCTTGGCTTCAAACTTTTTTCTCATTCTCCTTTTTCTTCATACTTTACGTGTTTTGCTAACGGGGGCATATAGAAAACCTCGTGAACTTAATTGGTGCATAGGTTTTGTGTTGTTATGTTTGGCCCTGTTTGAGGGTTATACTGGCTATCTGTTGCCGATGGATCAGTTGGCGTTATGGGCGACCCAAACTGGAATGAATCTTCTTGGAACCCTACCTTTTGGTGACATGCTGCGAAGTTTTCTAGTTCCAGATGATATTGGTCAACCCATGTCACTGATACGCTTTTATGTGCTCCATATCGCTCTGATCCCATTAAGCATGTTGATTCTTTGCATGTTGCATTTTTACCAAATACGTAAGCAAAAAGGAGCCTTGCCTTATCTATGAGCGATTATGTAAAGTCTTCTCCACATTTTTTTCGGATCGTTAAGATCTCGTTTGTTGCTCTTACTATTGCGTTGCTCGTACTGGCTTTTTTTATTACCGCACCTCTACAAGGGCCTGCCGATATAAGTAACGTTCCTAATCCATCCAAATCGGCTTGGTTTTTGATGTGGACTCAAGAGTTAGTCAGTTATTCAAATTTGATGGTTTACTCGATTCTTGGTTTGGGGCTGGTTTTTTTCTTTTTGCCATGGTTGCCCATTAGTCCAACCGCTGATCGCGCTAGTTGGTTAGGCAAAGACCAGAAAATAGTCAATATCATTACTATAGTAAGTCCAAACATAGCATAAACAATATTTTTTGTATCATTAATAACAGCACTAATATCTTCAATATATTTACCTCTCATACGTTCATAGGAAGTATTAAAAAATGAAGGTTTAAATACACCATCGAAATAACGGTACTCTAGCCTGTAATCAATAAATAACATATTACCAAATAAACCGGCATTCCATCCAAAGTTTCTAAAATTACTAAAAGAGAAATCTGCAGCTGAATCATCGTACATCATCTCATATTGCATTTCTCCATCCATATATGGAAGCATACCAGCTATGTCGGCAAAGAATAAATAAGAGTTTAAGGGCTCAGCATACACAATGGCAGCAAATCGCTCCCCACATCTGAATATCATGATCCGCGCCGCCGAAAAGGCTGCACGCTCTCTTATCCGTGACTTTGGTGAGGTTGAAAAC
>JADGED010000174.1:0-286 GCA_016744555.1 Desulfuromonadaceae bacterium | reverse complement strand
ATAAAGTCTTGAACCAAAAATTTCAGGATCTGCAAGATCGTTTGCAACAAGCTCAATTCCATATCCACCTTTATCCACTCCCATATTAAAACCAACTCTTCTTATTGCAGGGAAATCTGCATCGTTAGCAAAATTTTTCATAAGAATACCATGACCCAGAGTCATATTATTAAGGTTTCCAATTTTAAAGAAAAATGGATCTCTTTGTTCTCCCCATTCTACATAGCGAATTTTTAGGAAAAGATCTGACAATATATCTAATGCAACATCTTCAACAGTGTCCTGA
>JADGED010000173.1 GCA_016744555.1 Desulfuromonadaceae bacterium | reverse complement strand
GAGTTATGCCAAGGGGAAGTAGATTGTCACGTAGATCCGCACTTTCTCTAGTGGAAAGAACGAGCCCTGCATCGGGAATTAATAATCGCAGCGCACAAATGAACTGGGTTAGTTGGCGATCGTCAACTATGCTATTGGGTTGAAACCCACCATCAGCGGGACAAATGCGTGGAAATGAGATCGTAACCTGAGTACGCCAGAATTTGCGTGCTAGATATAGCGCATGTAAACCGCTATAAAAAACATCGGTTAGACTATTGCCAAGCCCAAGTAACGAGCCAATGCCGATGCGACGCAATCCTGCTTCCCCAGCTCTTTCTGGAGCATCAAGACGGTAGGTATAGTCTCTTTTTTGTCCATACGGATGTAGTTCTTTGTACAGCTCTTGATCGTAAGTTTCTTGATACACGGTTAAACCATCAACACCAGCAGCAACCATCCGTTGGTAACCAGATGTGTCCATAGGAAAAACTTCGATAGAGACCGAACCACAATACTCTTTGATGATTTTTACTGCTTGTTCCAGATAATCAATCCCAGCGACCTTTGGTGCTTCACCGGTTAGCAGCAGCATGTGGCGGAAGCCTTGTTCACGCAGGTATTTTGCTTCACGTTCAATTTCGTCTAAACTTAAAGTTTTTCGGGTAAAGTGATTGTCAGCGCTAAACCCACAATACTTACAACCATTAAAACATTCGTTGGATAAATACAGTGGGGCATAAAGTAGGATAATGCGGCCAAAGCGTTGTTTGGTGATTTTATGGGCACGCGTGGCCATTAACTCCAGCTGCTCGTCGGTGATATTGGGTGATATCAAACAAGCAAAGTCGTCGATACTTAAACGTTTCTGCCGCAACACCTGATCTATTTGTTCTGGCGTTGTGGTGCTGATTTTACGGTCAAGTTCTACTTGTGGGTATAGTTTGATTTGGTCTAAGAAACTCATCAGTCATTCCTCAAAAAACCGGTCAATGGGCTAGAAGCTTCAGCTTGGTGACGTTGAGTACCTAGACCAGCTAGATATGCTTCACGTCCAGCCTGTACCCCTTTACAGAATGCTTGAGCCATTAGCGCTGGATTAGGGGTGTCGGCTAGTGCAGTGTTTACTAGTACCGCATCGGCACCCATTTCCATTGCTTCTGCCGCATGGGAAGGTGCGCCAAGACCGGCATCAACGATAACCGGAACATTTGACTGTTCAATTATTATTTCAATGTGGTCTCGAGTCCGAACGCCTCTATTCGTGCCAATCGGTGCACCTAATGGCATAACTGTAGCAGTGCCAACTTCTTCTAAACGGCGGGCAAGGACTGGATCAGCAGGCATGTATGGTAGGACGATAAAGCCTTCTTTGACTAAAATTTCAGCGGCCTTGAGTGTCTCAATTGGATCCGGTAGCAGATAGTATGGATCGGGGGTAACTTCCAGTTTAATCCAAGGTTCGCAACCGGCTGCTCTGGCTAACCGTGCTAACCGTACCGCTTCTTCAGCATCACGAGCACCACTGGTGTTAGGTAGCAAAAGATAGCGTTTAGGGTCGATATGGGATAGCAGTGAGTCTTCTGGGTTGTCAATGTCAACTCGTCGCAGTGCTACCGTAACAATTTCACTCCCAGAATTTTCCATAGCATCTACCATGGCCTGATTGGAAGCAAACTTGCCAGTACCAACTAGCAAACGTGAATCGAATTCTCTTCCGGCAATAATCAATTTATCCATGTCTTTTATCCTATTATGCAATGTATTAAGCCACGGCCACATGCAGATACGCTGGACAGTAGTTTGTTAAATAATAAGGGGTTTATCCGCTGATCAAAATTTAATACCAACAACCCTTTGGACGCTGATCAAATCTGAAAAGTCTGAAAAAGCATGATTTAAAACCCAAATGCTTTTCTTTGGTTTAGAACCTAATCAGATTTTATCCGATTTTTCCGCCTTTTTGCGTCCTAAAGGTTTTTTTAAAAAATAGCTTTGACTTTAACCGCCACCTACAAACTGCACCAGCTCAATTTTGTCTTCTGTTTTAAGGATGGTATCTGCATGCATGTTTGGGGTTAAAATGTCGCGATTTAATTCTACAACTACGAGTTCAGGAGCCAAATCTAGTTGAACTAACAGTTGTTGTACGCTGATGCTATCTGGGTAATCTTTGCTGGTTCCATTAATTGTCAGTTGCATAATATTTATTCCGCTGATTCATTGAGTAATAGTCTTAGTACTGTATTTGCTTGATGGTGCGCAGCTATTCCAACACGTGGAGCCATTAAGCCACAACCAGGTTTTGCTGCAGTAACGCCATCACCACAAAGGTAAAATTTATCGGTAATTTTTTTTGTTCTGATGCTGTTAGATGGTTCATAACCGGCAACACCAGATGCTGCAATTAATATTTTTTCAGGGAAATTACGTAAAAAACAATTTGTCAGCATCGCCTTTTGTTCCGCAGTATCAAAGGCTTCGACCAAAATATCTATATCTCCAAAACAGTTGGCGATATTGTCTGGGGTTATTTTTTGCTGAAAGATATTTATTTTTATTGCCGGATTGATCCGCTGTAAATTTTCTTTTAACGCAACAACCTTTGGCAATCCAATTTGATCAACAAAATACTGCTGCCGATTTAAATTAGATGGCTCGACGACATCAAAGTCAGCAATATTTAGTTGGCCGACTCCAACCCGTGCTAAAGCAAAAGCTACATGAGAACCTAGACCGCCAGCTCCAGCAATGCCAACTCGGCCACACTTGATTTTTTTGTGTACACCAGGGGTGTGGCGCGCCATCATCAGGCTCTCTAGCTCTTCTGCTGAAGGCCTTTGTCCCCGTTGAATTATGACGACGTGGTCACCGTCTTTCAATTCTAAATCGCTAGTTGCCGGAAAACCATTTACGATCAGTAGATCGGCAGCACTATTATGCTGATCCCGTAGTTGATACAGCTTGTGTCCAACATTGAGTTCAAGTGGGTTTTCATTTATATATATCAGCATAATTTCACAGGTTAAATAAAAAAACCGCCCAAAAGGCGGCAGCCGATAGACTCTATCGGTAATTCTTGCCGCTTCCCTACGCCGGTGTAAACCGGATCAGGTTCCAAGGGTTGTTCCAAAAGGTCTGGAACTCTCAGTAACAGTGACGCCCCTAGCGTGTCGTTAAGTTAAGATGAAATTACCAGTCTGCTAGTAAAAAAGTCAACAAGTAAGCAGTAAATTGACGCTTTAAGTTTGATCTTTACCCCACCTTTCGCATAGGATGCGCCCCGGAATTAAGTTTTTCAGTAAAGGGAGAAAAAATGTCAATTTCAGAACGTTATCGTCAAATTTTGGCGCAGATAGATAGTGAATCTGATCGTCTCTATGAAGTTTTACCAGAAACTACAGCTTCGGCACTACGTATGGTCGATATCGCAGCAGAAGAGCTACAGGATTCGGTAGAATCTGTCGGTGAAATTCCGCAAATGCATTTAGAAACCAAGCTTTCACCAATCTTGCTTAGTGTTCATGGTTTACTAGATCGTGCCAGAGTTGCATTGGAAAAGGCTGATCATCAGCCCGAGAGCGAAATTGTGTGGGAATTGGAACAGAGTGTCTATCGATTGCTAAATGACTTATAAAAACTGGAGTTGTTATGACTGAAAAAGTGCAAGAGGTAAAATTAGAAATCCAAATAAATGATGATGTAGCTTCTGGACAATATGTAAACATGGTGTTGGTAAATCATAACGATAGTGAGTTCGTTTTGGATTGTATCTACGTGCAGCCGCAGGCACCAAAGGCACAAGTTAAGTCTCGGCTTATATCTTCTCCACGTAATACCAAGCGCTTATTACTTGCGTTGCAACAGAATGTTGTTGCCTATGAAGATAAGTACGGAATTATTGAATTGGCTGACCAAGAAGCTAGCCATAGTAGTGATCAACCAATTCATTAAGTAGTATAATTAACGTTGCGCTAAACGCTGATGTGCTTTGGTTAGCATATCCACAGTGGTGTCCCAATCAACACATTTGTCGGTGATAGATACGCCATATTTTAGCTCATCAAGGTTCTCTGTAATGCTTTGATTGCCAGCATTTAAGTTGCTTTCAATCATTACCCCGGTAATTGAAGTTGAACCGGCAATTAATTGATCGACAATGTTCTCTAGAACTTCACCTTGCCGATTATGATCTTTATATGAGTTTGCGTGACTACAGTCGACCATAATAGCTGAAGGTAGATTGTTTTTAGCTAAAAGGTCTGCAGCTTTGCTCACTGCTTCTGAGTCGTAGTTAGGGGAGTCATCGCCGCCTCGCAAAACAATGTGAACGTTGGGGTTACCAGCAGTGTGGACAATTGAACTGCGTCCAGCATAGTTAATTCCGAGAAAACTGTGTTCACGGCAAGCTGCTGCCATGGCGTCGGTAGCAATCTTTAATCCGCCATCGGTACCATTTTTAAAGCCGACGGGAAAAGAGAGTCCACTGGCCATTTCTCGGTGGGTTTGTGACTCGGTTGTACGTGCTCCAATTGCCCCCCAACTGATAATATCGGATAGGTATTGTGGAGTAATAGGATCGAGCATTTCACAGGCAATAGGTAGGTGCATATCGTTGATTGCACAAAATAGCTGACGTGCAACCCCTAGACCTTTAGAAATTTGATGGCTACCATCCATGTCAGGATCATTAATTAATCCCTTCCAGCCTACCGTGGTGCGGGGTTTTTCAAAGTAGACACGCATGATGATATAAATTTGATCTTGCAATTGTTCTGCTAGTTTTCCTAGTCGTTGAGCATATTCTAGAGCCGCTGCGGGATCATGAATAGAGCAGGGACCAACAACTGCTAGTAAGCGTTTGTCGGTGCCGTTAAGGATTGCTTTAATGGTATTGCGACTCTCGTTGACGAAAGATGCTTTGGATAATGGCAACGGGAAAACCTGTTTTAAATCTTGAGGTGCAATTATCGGCGTAACGTCAAGGACATTAAGATTGTTTGTCTGTACCATTAGTGTTTCCTTTGTGTTTTGGTAACGTTGACCCACATAGATTAATTAATGCAGCAGAATTTAACTGGTTTTGCAACATAAGTCAAAAATAACCTCTGGTTAGTTATAGTTTGGTTAATCGTTTGACAGAATTAGCGCCTTTTTTGTATAAAAGCTTAAAATACAGATATTTAAACTATAAAATGTTTAGTTTTGTTGAGCGTACTGGAGTTAGATAGCCAATAATTTGGTGACTCCTTAGATATTTTTATCCTGACCGAAAAACTTCATGATGGTGCCTTGACCACCCTTTTCCTGGCTGAAGACCAGCTTTCCCGTGAAGAAGTCGTCCTGAAAATACCTTGCGGAGATATCCTTAATCAGCCCATTATTC
>JADGED010000172.1 GCA_016744555.1 Desulfuromonadaceae bacterium | reverse complement strand
ACATGGTAGTCTCTTGTAAGTTGCACTCATTTTCGTAAAGCAAGCGGGTAACATCTGCAACGATACCAGCTCTATCTTTACCAAAAGCAGTCATAATGTAGCGGTTTTTCATGGGTTTCCTCCTGTGGATAGGTCGCATAGCCTATATACTAACGTAGAATGGCTGAAAGGCAAAGAGGGTGAATTATTATCTATAATGGTGAAGTTAATGAAAATTTGGATTGATGCGGATGCTTGTCCCAAGCCGATAAAAGAATTGCTTTACCGCGCAGCAGAAAGAAGGATGATATTTTTGACCTTGGTTGCCAATCGTTCCCTAGGCCATCCTGCGTCAAAGTGGATTAGTTCTATTCAGGTTGCTGCTGGAGCAGATGTTGCGGATCAAGAGATTGTCCGGTTGCTGACCGCTGGTGATTTAGTGGTCACGGCAGATATCCCCTTAGCTGCCGACACTATAGCGAAAGGTGGGCATGCAATTGACCCCCGCGGAGTCTTTTTTAGTGAAGACAATATTAGTGAACGATTATCTGTGCGAAACTTTATGGATGATTTGCGCAGTAATGGGGTAGAAACTGGTGGTCCAGCTGCATACAGTAGTAAGGATAAACAAAAGTTTGCTAATGAGTTAGACCGTTTTTTAGCTCGCTGTCGCTAAGCGGTTAGTTACCTGAAGCCCATGGAATCAAAAATTTTTCCTAGTATGCGATTTATTGGGTGGTTTCTTTTTAAGCCTTTTAGTACTGCTGGTTTTCTAACCCCGAGAATTTTTAATTCGTCAACGATTAGCAGATTTTTTTCGAGTCTAAGCCCACACCGAAAAGCATCAATGGCTTTGCCTTTATCTTCGGTCATCAATAGGATTCTCCCCAAGATTAGGTAGTGGGTAGAATTGTTTGGCTCACGTTGGATCGATTCGTGGCAAGTTTTTATTGCCGATTGCATTCGCCCTTGCCCTTTAGCTAAACAATAGGCCAGATAGCTATGCAGTATCGGGGTTTTTCGTTGTTCTGATACTTGTCCAAGAAACACTTGGGCCGAATGGATATAGCCTTTTTCTGCAGCTTCAATCCCTTTTTGTAGTAATTCATCTAGTTGTTGGGCTGAACACATAACGGTTCCTTATTAAGGTGGTGCTTATCTGGTGCATGGTTAATATCTCCACAAAAGGAGATTTAATCTTTTTATTCGCAGCTTGTAGTTTTGAGAGTAGGCGCGCCACTATAACCTATTTTACCGTCGAATACAGAGGGTTTTTGTAGTTATAGCTTACGCCAAAAACGGCTGTACAGCTTCTTCTATTTTAGCGGCAATTTGCTCTGCACTCATCTTGGCGCAAGGGATAGTTAGATCGGCATATTTTTCGTAGAGGGGGGTTCTTTCTAAGTGCAGTTGGTTAAATGTTTGCCCTTTATCGATAACCAGCCCGCGCTGCCCCATATCGGCAATTCTTTGCTTTAGTACTTGTACCGGCACATCAATATATATTCTGCAGCCATTCTTGCCCAGTTTTTCCAGCCCTTGCTGACTATAAACAGCTGATCCACCAGTAGCGATAACGTTTTGCTTGCTGTCTATATTAAGTAGGACGTGCTCCTCAATTTGGCGAAATTTTTTTACTCCACGGGTATCTATAATTTGTTGCAAGCGACACTTCTCCTGCATTTGGATAATAAGGTCGGTATCGATAAACTGAAATCCCATCCGTTTGGCAAGAATAACGCCGATGGTGCTTTTACCAGCACCGGGCATACCTATTAATACTATATTGTTCTTCATTGAATTGTTCTCCCTGCAATATCTAAGACACTAAGAAATATATTTGTTGTAAAAAGGGATAAGACTCTCTCTGCTGTAGTTGTATTGATTTATCTTAGCATGATGTTGATTTTATGTTTTTTTAAAAAAGGAAGAAGCTTGAAAAGTGTAAGGTGAATGAAGGATATAAAAAATAAAAAACTGGCTAAGCAATTTTATCTAGTTGGTTCGGGAGAAAAACTAGATACTTTTATTAAAGGGGTAGAACGGTTCGACTTGATCGAGTCGAACCGTTCTACTTTTGAAACTTTGTTTATCGAGTTTGTATCCAGCTGTCTGGTTGTGCGTTTAGGTGCCACTCATCCTGCCATGAGCCGTAATCGTTAGCATCGTTTGGATTTATTTCCTCGCCAGCCACTACAAGGGTTGTCCCATCTTCACTGAGTAAGCTCCAGTTGATGGTATAGGTAACATCATCAACGTCATCATAGTATGATGTGGTGAGAATCCCATCAGTAAGTGTAGCATCCATTATAAATGGCCCTTCAGTATCAATAGAGGTTCCCATTACATCTAAATATTCTTTGTTGAAAGTAAGGGTATACGAAGAATCTCCATTGCTGGCTACAGTTATCACTTCCTGATTTGTTCCATCTGGAAAGTTGGCATCCTCATCATCATCAGCATCATACTGAACGTAAACAGTGGTGATGCCATCTAATATTTGGGCGGTGAATTCGACAGTAACTGATTCTAGCCAGCCAGCAGGTTTCGCAAAATACCAATCGTCCCTCCAAGAGTCGACTCCGTCGGTTCCATCGACAGTTAAGTATGTTGCCGTTGAAGCAAATAAAGTTTGAGTTTCACCATCTCCTGAAAGAGTACCGTCAGCATTTAATGTAAGGTTCAAGACAATATTTTCAGTGCTTTGGAAATCATCGTTATCATCAAAGTAGCTTGATTCGACAGTGGCTACATAGTTAGGATAGGTGCCGCTGAATACAATAGTATCCTGTGTTGTACCTACATCTACGGTGTCATTTCCTTCCCAACTCACGTAATAGGTTGGGCTGGCATCTAACATCGCCTCGGTAAAAGAAGGTGTGATTACGGAGTTTCCGCTAAATTGGAAGCTTCTTCCGAAGTGTCTGCCATATATATCATGGGTTCCAATCCAAAGTTCAACAGTGCTGTCACTGTGCGGAGCAGCCATGCCTTGGGAATCAAAACTGGCGCTAGTTTTTCCTCGTTCATCATTTTCATCTTCAAGGAATAACCAATCGCCACCTAAGGTAGGTTCCCAAGTAAGCTGAGCCCATGCGAGAACGGCCTGAGTAGGATTCGTCCAGCTGATATCCCAGACGCCAGGAATTGTAACATCGTCGAGAGTTTGAGTAGTTGGATCGGTCAGTATTGCAAACGAGTTTGTGGTTAACGTTGCTGGATCAACTGGAGGCTTAGGGTTGATATAAGTAAAGGTGTGTAGCGGCATGTCATCAACTGCAACGACATCACTTTCTTCAGCAAACAACTGCACGGTATATTCTGCATTGTCAGGGATTGCAGCAATTTGTTGTGCGGTTAGATAAACTTCATCGCAGTCATTGTCTGCATAAAAGCGATTCTCTGGGAAAGCGTGGCTAAACACGCAATTGGTTGGAAATCCAGGTCCAGAAACGATCATTGATCTGACTCCCTGATCGTAAGCATAGTTTTGATAATCTTCGTTCCAGGTATCAAATCTGCTCCGAATTGTACTCCGGCTGTCAATCCAAGAAAATGGCTCGCCGGCGAAGTTTATCCAAGTTCTGTCGCCCCACCAAAGCCAGTTTGTACCGTTGAAAACCATATTGGTTGTCCAAAAATCTTCTTCGCCAGAATCATCCTGGTAGCGTACCCGTACCTTGTAGCCATTGCTGTATCCTACTGGTAGGTCATCTGCTAGGATTTGATTCTCAATCGTTGCAGTAAATGTTGCGCCGATGCCAGGACCGTCGTCATTCAGCCAGCCAGCAAGCATTTCGGCTTTGTTTTCACCTTCTTCAATGAAGTCATCAGCAATAAGCCCAGCAAATTGAGCGTTGATAGCAGCTGCATCGGGGGCCTGAGTGGCATAAAGAGCTTCCAGAATATCGAGAAGAGCATTTATGCTTTCGATATCTGTTAGACCGGCGACTATCGCAGCTTCTTCATTCTCTGGCAAAGCGGCGTCGGCATCATCACCAGAAACAGCTACGTCATCGGTAAAATCTGATCCAGTGACAGTGGTCACTGTAACTGTGGTGCCTGTAACACTGATATCGATAGAGTCGAGAGCTTCATCAAATCCGTTACCATCGGCCTCGAAGGCTCCTGTCATGGGATCAAAGTCTGCTGCAACTCCGGTTGCGGCAAGTACTGGTGCCAATTGTGTTTTTACTCTGACAGTAGCAGCTGCCAACTCTTCACTACTAAGTTGTGAAGTTGACCAGCCGTCAACTACTT
Source organism: Desulfuromonadaceae bacterium (assembly GCA_016744555.1). Classification (GTDB taxonomy): domain Bacteria; phylum Desulfobacterota; class Desulfuromonadia; order Desulfuromonadales; family Geopsychrobacteraceae; genus Desulfuromusa. The sequence goes on along the minus strand of JADGED010000172.1, from coordinate 1,141 downwards.
CTTCAATAGCGGCTCCAGCAGCTTGACGAACAATGAAGTCTGTTACTGGAGTTATATTAATATTTCCCTCTTCAACGGCAGCTGAATATATTTTTACTGACCGACCGTTGACTGTTCCTTCGGCAAAAAGAATATAAGCAGGGGTCAAAGCGTCCACATTAAGGGTGTAGCTACCATCCGCCTCAATAGGTGCAGAGGCGGTCTCTCCGTTTGCCCCTAGTACGTTCACAAGACCAACAATTGGTGCACCGGCAGCTGCAATACCGCTAAGGGTGCTAGCGCTCCCCCCGCCACTACTTGAGCTCCCCCCGCCACTGCTTCCGCCGCAACCAGCCATAGTGCTGATAAAAATTAATGCTACTAATAGACCGAAAAATCTTTGCATTCTTAACCCCTTTTTTTGTTATGCGAATTCTCGCGATTGTTGAGCTAAATATTAATAATAAAAAACCCATCCTCAAAAAATGAAGACAGGCGCAATATCCCATGCTTTTTATGCAGGAAATACAGATAGCTATCTTCGGTAACCCGGCGGTTCCAGCTTTTAATGTGGAATCCGTAGCTTTGCGCTGGAAAATTTCTTCCATTGCTATTTCGAACAGCTTTCGTGTTTATAGTGTTGAGCTGAGTCCTATAGATATAAGTAACTCTTATCTTTAGGTTGTGAATTTAGCAGAGATGGTCTGGCCAGAAATCACCCATATGGGTGATTTCTGCTTTGTGGGGCAAGTTAAATTACAAAAAATGATGAATTAACGCAGTTGAGCTAGTATCTCTTCCAATTTAAGATTGAAGCGAGCTGGATCTTCCATTTGTAGAAAGTGTCCGGCGTCAGGAATAATTGTCTCGTTAATAAAGGGAGCGCAACGTTCACGCGCAGTTTCTGGAATTAAAGAACCATTTATGGCGTGAATCGGTACCTTTATTTCGTTGAAGGCAGCCTGAGGGTTCCAAGCAAGTAGATCGTGCCATACTGGAAGGGCCCAGTCCGGATCTGCCGCACCCATCTCCTGTTTTAATTGTAGTTTTAAGTTGTCTGGAGTGGTTGTGGTTGAGGTCTGTTCAACTAATGCAGCCATAGCAGTAGGAAAATGTCTCTCAAACGGGGCGGCAATGGCTTGCACCGTATCTGCCGGTAATC
>JADGED010000171.1 GCA_016744555.1 Desulfuromonadaceae bacterium | reverse complement strand
GCCTCAGACTGTGCAATTTCATTTTCGTGATGTGGGAATTTCAAATCCATGCCGCCACCATGAACATCAAATGGCTGACCCAGCAGTGATGTCGACATAGCCGAACATTCAATATGCCAACCCGGGCGCCCCTCACCCCAAGGGGAGGTCCAACTTGGTTCACCAGGTTTTGCCGCCTTCCAGAGAGCAAAATCCATCGGGTTTTGCTTTAGTTCACCAGGAGCTACCCGCGCACCGGCCTGCATCTCATCCATATTACGTTTGGATAGTTTCAGGTAATCGGGAAATTTGGCAACGCTGAAATAGACGTCACCAGATACGGCATAAGCGATACCATTATCAATTAGCTTTTGATTGATCGCGATGATCTCATCAATATAATCGGTAGCACGTGGTTCATGGGTGGGTTTAACCATCCCTAGGGCGGCCATATCTTCGTCAAAAGCGGTGATAAACTCTTCGGCCAACTCTTTACTCGAGATTCCCCGTTCGTTGGCGCGATTGATAATTTTATCATCAACATCGGTATAGTTACGCACGTAGGTGGTTTCATAGCCGGCAAACTGTAAATAACGGTAGATGATATCAAAAACAATGTTGGCACGAGCGTGACCAATGTGGCAGTAATCGTAAACGGTAACACCGCAAACGTACATACCAACTTTACCTGGGACTAAAGGCTTAAACTCTTCTTTTTTGCCGCTCATGGTACTATAAACACGTAAACTCATCTCGTTACTCCGTAAAAATCAATGTTTCGCTTACTAGCAGTTGCTATTTCATTTTTGCCCAAGTGTCGCGCAATGTCACGGTGCGATTAAATACCGGTGCGCCTGGTTTTGAATCTTTACTATCGACACTAAAGTAGCCAACCCGTTCAAACTGAAAAGTTTCCCCAGCGGCAACATCAATTAGTCCAGGCTCGACCATAGCTGTAGTTTCTGTACAGGATTCTGGGTTGATGGCATCAATATAGTTTTCCGCTTTATCGGGGTTTTCCTGATTAAACAACCTATCATACAGACGTACACTGACCTCTGTTGCCTGCTGTGCCGCAACCCAGTGAATAATGCCTTTAACCTTGCGACCATCGGCTGGGTTTTTCCCCAGGGTATCAAGATCAGCGCTACAAATTAGCTCTACTACTTCACCAGTCTCATCTTTGATTACTTCATTGCACTTTATGATGTAAGCATTGCGCAAACGAACTTCACGGCCAGGACCGAGACGGAAGAATTTTTTCGGCGGATCTTCCATGAAATCGTCGCGGTCAATATAGAGCTCATTGCCAAATGGTAGTTTCCGTGTCCCTTGCTCGGGCTGCTGCGGATGATTAGGGGCATCAAGCTCTTCGACCTTATCGGCAGGGTAGTTGGTGATTGTAACCTTAACCGGGTTAAGTACCGCTTGGCGTCTAAATGCTGACTCATTGAGCCGATCTCGCACACATTCCTCCAACACCGACAGATCGATCCAACTAGCCCCCTTACCAACGCCAATCCGTTCGCAAAAGGTTCTGATTGCGGCGGCGGGATAACCACGTCGACGCATACCGACCAAAGTTGGCATGCGTGGGTCATCCCAACCGGAGACATGCTTATCGTTGACCAATTGCAACAATTTCCGCTTACTCATTACCGTGTAGCTAAGATTTAAACGGGCAAACTCAATTTGCTGCGGCGCAAAGATATCTAGTTCCTGAAGAAACCATTCGTATAGTGGGCGATGATCTTCAAACTCGAGGGTACAAATTGAATAGGTTACCCCCTCTATCGAATCACCTTGCCCATGGGCAAAATCGTACATTGGATAGATGCACCATTTATCACCGGTACGATGGTGGTCAGTATGCATAATCCGATACATAGCCGGGTCACGCAAATTCATATTTGGCGAACTCATGTCTATTTTTGCGCGGAGAATGTGACTACCATCAGCAAATTCGCCGTTTTTCATTTGTTCAAACAGCGCCAAATTATCTTCAATGCTTCGATTCCTAAACGGACTATCTATTCCAGCTGCGGTCAGAGTGCCACGATTTTCTCGCATCTCATCGGCGCTCTGACTATCTACATAGGCTTTTCCTGCCTTAATTAACTGTACGGCCCAAAGGTAAAGCTGATCAAAGTAATCGGAAGCAAAATGGAGATGTTCCCCCCAGTCAAACCCTAGCCAACTAACATCAGCCTTAATTGCTTCAACGTACTCATCATCCTCTTTAATCGGGTTAGTATCGTCAAAACGTAAGTGACAACGACCATTGAAATCTTCGGCTAAACCAAAATTGAGGCTGAAACTTTTAGCGTGGCCAATATGTAGATAACCATTCGGTTCAGGTGGAAAGCGGGTAATTACTTGATCCCGTTTACCACTTTCCAAATCTTCACTAATAATCGTGCGGATAAAATTTGAACTTGCTGGCCGTTCTTCTGTGCTCATGGAGTATCCTATTTTTCAAAAATTCTTAAAATAATTTACATACTAGTAATTTGTCATCTAGGCGTCGATAGCACCAAGTAAAGCATACTTGTGCATTGTTTCTTTTAAAAAATTGCTGCGGATTTTGCGGTAAATGATTTTTGCTGACGCTGCAGCAGCACCACTGCATGGGCGGCAATCCCTTTGCCACTACCAGTGAACCCAAGTTTTTCTGTCGTGGTAGCTTTAACATTTACCTGGCTTGGATCGGCACAACAATCTTGGGCAATATGCTCAACCATAGCTGGAATATGGGGTGCCAATTTCGGTTTTTGGCAGATGATAGTGGCATCCAGATTTCCTAGTTCATATCCTGCTGCAGCTGCCTTTGTCATTACATCACATAATAACTTACGACTATCTATACCGGCAAAAGCGGCATCAGTGTCAGGAAAATGTTTACCCAAATCACCCAAACCAAGAGCGCCCAAAACAGCATCACAAATTGCGTGGAGCAACACATCGGCGTCAGAATGGCCAAGAAGCCCAAGCTCGTAATCAATCTCTACGCCGCCCAGAATTAAAGGGCGATTTTGGACAAGACGATGAACATCGTAACCGTGACCAATGCGCATCATTTTATACCCCCAAGTAGTGACATTGCAATTACGATATCTTCCGGAGTAGTTACTTTTATATTACGATAATCGCCTTCGAGCATCTGCACCGAGTGGCCTAGCCTTTCAACCAATGAAGCATCATCTGTACCGATAAAATCTTCGAGGTCGGCCCGAGTAAAGGCATTACGGATTAATTGATATTGAAATCCCTGCGGAGTCTGCACTTGCCATAATGTGCTACGGTCGGGTGAATCGGTGATAACGTTGTTTTCAACCTGCTTTATAGTATCCTTAACCGGAACCCCAATGGTGCAAGCACCAGTTTCAGCAACTACTTTGATTAATTCTGACAGCATCTGACAATCGAATAATGGTCGTGCCCCATCGTGGACTAAAATTGGTCGCAGCTGTTGGTCAAAGCCATCTACTGCAAGAGCATTTAAACCATTACGAACCGAATCCTGTCGCTTCGCACCGCCACCGATAATACGCGCTACCTTAGTAAAGCCATAACGCTCGACAATTTCTTTCTGGCAATAATCAATATCACCTGCGGGGACGATAAGATAAATATTTTCTATCTGGGGGTGATTTTCAAATAAGGTCAACGTGTGTGCCAGAACGGGCTTACCAGCAAGTTCAAGGTACTGCTTACTAACAGTACCGCCCATCCGGCGACTAGTTCCCGCTGCGGGGATTAGGACAGTTGCTTTCATCTTTTCCCTTGTCATTAAATGCTTCCCCCCTAAATTTAACTGCCACAGGAGGGTAGAGAATTAGACTGTAGCAGAAACAGAAAGACCAGGCACATAAATTTGTGCCCGGCCCTGGTATTTCTGACGTAAAGCTTAAGACTTATTGGAAAATATTTTCCAATCGCGTTACAACTTGGTCTTCCTTGGCACCTTCAGCTAATGCGACTTCGGTCACCAATAACTTGCGTGCTTGTTCAAGAACCTTTTTCTCCCCGTAGGAAAGCTCTTTTCCTGTGCCAATTTGGTACAGGTCACGCAAAACCTGAGCTACCTCAAGCAAATCACCAGTTTTAAGTTTATCGTTGTATTCACGCTGCCGGCGACTCCACGATGCAATTTTACCTCCACTAGAGGGTTCCGCTAACGCATCGAAAACACCGGTAATCCGTTGCTGATCAATCAAACGACGCATGCCAACGTTATCAACATTGCTGACAGGAACTAAAATTTTCATATCGCTATCAACAATTCTTAAATTGTAAAACTGTTGGGAGTGACCTGAATACTCGCGAGTTTCAATATCTTCAATAACTCCAACTCCTTGAGTTGGATATACTGCCATATCTCCAATTTTAAACACTATAAAGCTCCTTTGGCTAGAGCCGTACACAGTAACACAAATATGCTATTGGGTCAAAGTCATAATAATGTTGTAACTTCTTGAATAAAAAGAATAAATTGCCCCCCAAACCACACCCAAAAACTGATCACGATTTCAGTAGAATCACGCTAATCCATTATGCTAGTTTTCACTTAACTGGATAAAATACAGCACACTGAGAGGGCGAACATGAAAATAGGAATTATTGGCTCCGGGGCTCTTGGTCTCTATTACGGCGCCATGTTACAGCGCAGCGGACAAGATCTACACTTCTTGCTACGGCGTGACTATCAAGCGATTAAAGAATCTGGTCTCAATGTTTTTTCACCAAATGGAAATTTTCACCTCCCTAAAGTTTCCTGCTACATGAACCCAGCAGAAATTGGCTACGTAGACTTAGTGATTGTTGGTTTAAAGACAATTTCCAATCACCACTTAATTGAATTGGTGAGACCTCTATTAGGGCCCAAAACTGCCGTTTTGACGCTACAGAATGGTCTTGGAAACGAAGAATTACTAGCAGCAGAATTCGGCAAGGATCGAGTCTTAGGTGGGATTGCTTTTCTTTGCAGTAATCGGGGAGAAACTGGGACCGTCCACCACCTTGGTGAAGGGAAAATTCGCCTGGGAGAGTTTGATTGTCATGCCAGTCAACGTAGCTTAGAGCTTGCGGAAATGTTTCGACAGGCTGGCATTCCATGTCAAGCGGTAGCTGATCTACTTCGCGCCCGCTGGGAAAAACTCGTTTGGAATATCCCTTTTAATGGCCTATCAGCGTTATTGGAAAAAGATGTAACCGACATCTTAACCAATCCACTAAACAAGGAACTAGTACGCGAATTAATGATAGAGGTTATTCGTGGAGCGAATGCCCTAAAAATTCAGGAGCCGATTGATGCGGAAAAGTTTAGCAGTGAACTAATATCCTTTACTGAAAAAATGGACCACTACCGCCCCAGCATGATGATCGATCGTATGCAAAAGCAGCCACTAGAGTTAGGGGCAATCTACGCCATTCCCCTACAAC
>JADGED010000170.1 GCA_016744555.1 Desulfuromonadaceae bacterium | reverse complement strand
AATATGGGGTCGAAGCTCTTTATACTGGTCGAGTTGGGCCCAAAGCTGCTGCCGTTCTTGACCAAGCAAAAATTCCCTACCACGAAAACATCACTGGGACAGTTCAGCAAGTACTAGAACAAATAAAAACCAATAAGGTTACTGCAAAACCACAGGCTTGTGATGCTACATCACCAAGCAAGAAAGGGCGTGGTATGGGGTGTGGCATGGGAATGGGCAAGGGACAACGGCAAGGTTCTGGTCGTGGAATGGGAAAAGGGTGCAATCAGTAAACGCCTAAACCAACATAATCTGCCGTTAAATTTTTCTGTGCCAACGGCAAGACGTTATGGTAAATAACGAGGCAACTAATATTGCCGCAAAATACGGCTATAAACAATATTCCAATTTCCCCAAAATGGAGCACACCACACCATGATTATTGCAATAACAGCAAAAGAAGCATCGTTACAATCTGAAGTTGATCCACGTTTTGGACGCGCCGCCTGTTTTATGATTGCTAATAGTGTCACCGGCGAAGTATATGCCCACGATAATAAAGAAGGTATTGAAGCATCAAACGGTGCAGGAACTGGTGCCGCCCAACTAATGGCTGAGTACAAGGTAGATGTCCTTTATACCGGTCATGTTGGCCCTAAAGCGGCTGAAGTTCTTGATAAGGCTAAAATTGCTTATCACGAAGACACTACTGGCACGGTAGAAACTGTTCTTGATGACCTAGCTCGTGACATTCCAGCTCAAGAAGCTGCAGGTGGACAAGCAGAAACCGTTGCAGCACCTGAAAATGGTGCAACACGTATTGCGATCCCGGCTGATTCTGATAAAGGCTTAGATGCGCAACGCTCCGGCCATTTTGGTAAATGTGCTTATTACATCCTCGTCGATATTAAAGACAATGAAATTCAGCAAGTCACCCCACTACTAAACGGTGGGCACACACAAGGTGGATGCTTTGCTCCAGTTATGTTGCTAAGTGGCAACCATGTAAGCAAACTTATTGTTGCCGGCATTGGTGGCCGCCCCCTACAGGGTTTCCGCGAAACCGGAATTGAAGTCTATGCCGGGATCGGCCAATTGGTGCATGAGTCGGTCGACCTATACGTTAAAGACCAACTAGCACCGATCAGCAACGATCAGGTGTGTGGCGGAGGCCCCCAGTGATAATCACCGTTGTTAGTGGCAAAGGTGGCGCAGGCAAGACCACCCTTGCCGCCTCCATCGCCCAAGTATTTTCTGCCGAATTTTATGATCTTGATGTCGATGCCCCCAACGCTGAATACTTTCTCCAACCAGAGTTCACCGAAACAGCGCCAATTACCCAGCCGGTACCAGTGTTCTCAGCAGAACGTTGCAATGGTTGTGGCATCTGCACTAAAGAGTGTCGTTTTAATGCTCTGTATAAAATACTTGATACCGTCTACCTAAGTGAACCACTGTGTCATGGTTGTGGCCTTTGCAAACTTGTCTGTCCGCAGCAAGCAATCACTTTTCAAAACAGTGACGTAGGTCATATTCGCTCAGGTCATTCAAACCGAACCAATAATACCGTCCACGTCGGCGACCTAAACATTGGCTCTACCCGAGGCACTTATCTGATCAGTGAAATGGTTAAGAAAATTGACTCAAATAAACTCGCAGTAATTGATGGCCCACCCGGCAATTCATGCGCAGCTGTTGCAGCAATAAAGCCGGCCGACTTGATTGTTCTGGTTGTAGAACCAACCCCATTTGGTTTTCACGACATGCAACAAACTGAACAGATTGTGCAACAGATGGGCAAGCCCTATCTAATTATTGCCAACAAAGCTCTCGACAATAATTCTGTCGATGATTTTTTTCAGGACAAAGCAAAATCGGCGGCTCTGACCATCCTGTTGGATGATCGCTACCATAAAGCCAATCTACAAGGAGAAATCCTCAGCCAGCAGTTTGATGAAATTCACACGGGGCTACAGCAGGCAATTGGCAAGGAGCTTAAATAACCATGAGCAAACAAATAGCTATCCTCAGCGGTAAAGGTGGCGCAGGAAAAACATCGGTAACAGCTGCCATCATTCAAACGATGGAAAATGTCCTTGCTGTCGATGCCGACGTCAACGCTTCTAACTTGCCTATTTTGCTACCCCACGAAAATCAATCCACCACCGCTTATTACGGTATGGATATCGCCAAAGTTGATTACAATCGTTGCACCCGTTGTGGCAACTGCCTAGCAGCCTGTCAATTTGACGCCATAAGCACTGATAACGATGGCAAAATAATAATTGCGGGTGATTGCGAAGGCTGCAGCGCTTGCGCTTTTGTTTGCCGCCATGATGCCATCAAGATGGAAGCACGTAAAGGTGGTGATTGGTATGTCAGCAGCACCGATAACGGTTATCTAGTTCACGCCGACTTGATCCCCGGTGAAGATAACAGTGGAAAATTAATCACTAAAGTTCGTAGCGCAGCATCTGCCCTTGCAAAAGAGAAAGATATTGCATACATTGTCATCGATGGACCGCCAGGCACCAGCTGTCAGGCGATTTCTTCTATTACCGGCACCGATCTGGTTTTGGCAGTGGTCGAAGAGAGCCTTTCAGGCCTTTCCGATTACCGCCGTTTAGCTGAACTGGTGCAGAAGTTTTCCATCCCCCATTTTGTGCTTATCAATAAGGGTGGCTTCAATAGCGAAATTGAAAAAAATATTGTCGCAGCGGCAAAAGAATTTAACGGTACAATAATTGGTCGCATCCCCTTTGATCATAAAATTCCCCAAGCACTGCAAAAATTACAGTCGCTAGCGGACATGGAAGACTACAAAGATACTATGGCGCAAATAGTTGCAAAGATGGCATCATCAATGCAGGGTTAAGCAGCAATAACGCCTAAAAAATTGAAGATAATATTAACCAAACATGACAAAAGGATCGCTTAAAATGAAGGCTGTAAAAATTACTGATGGAATTTATTGTTTACCAGTAAACTTGGAGAGCTACCAGTTGTTCGAAGGTATGTGGCCTATGCCCAATGGCATTTCCCTTAACTCTTATCTTGTTCAAGGCGACAAAACTGCCCTGATTGATTTACTTGAAGATACCGACGGCAAACCAGCTGAATTTGAAGCGGAACTTAAGTCTATTCCGGTAGATGCAAAAAATATCGACTATATGATCATCAACCATATGGAGCCTGATCACACTAGCTGGTTACCAGAATTTCATCGCCAGAATCCACAGCTGCAATTTTATCTAACCAAAAAAGCAGCTGCATTGTTAAAATCTTTTTGTGGTATCGAAGATAACGTCCATGTGATTAAAGAGGGTGACAAGCTCGACTTGGGACAAGGTAAAGTTTTAACCTTTTACGAGACCCCAAATATTCACTGGCCAGAAACCATGATGACCTTTGAAGAGAGCAGCGGTACCTTGTTCTCCTGTGATGCGTTTGGTTCTTACGGTAAATTAGATCGGGTCTTTTTTGATGATCGCCTCTCTACCGAACAGCACACCTTTTTCAGCAACGAAGCCTTGCGTTACTACGCCAATATCGTTTCTAGCTTCTCGACCTTTGTTACCAAAGGTATTGACCACCTTAGCGGACTCGACATTAAGGTAATTGCCCCATCACACGGCATTATCTGGCGTGAAAACCCGAAAGCAATTATCGAATCGTACAGCCGCATGGCCAGCTATATGAATGGCCCAGCCGAAGCCGAAGTTACTGTTATTTGGTCAAGCATGTATGGCAATACTGAGAAACTTGTTAACAATGTCGTTCAAGGGGTACGCAAAGAGGGCTTGCCGGTACACGTCCACCGAGTTCCTGACGTCCACGTCGGCGAGATACTCGCCTCCGCGTGGAAATCTTCGGGACTTATCCTCGGTATGCCGACTTACGAATACGAGATGTTCCCGCCAATGGCTTGGGTTCTCGACATGTTCCGCCGCAAAAAAATCTGGAACAAAAAAGTATTACGCTTTGGCTCAGCCGGTTGGTCCGGTGGTGCTCAGCGTGAGTTGGACAAATTGACCGAGAAATTGAAGTGGGAGTTCATCGAGCCAATTGAGTGGATGGGTGCTCCAACCCAGACAGAACTAGACTTGGCTCTAAGTCAGGGACAAGCGCTGGCACGTCAGGTTAAAGAGTTTTGTAGCTAATAAGTAGCAGCTTAATAACAGTAAAAAAGGGACAGACTCCGGTTGGAGGCTGTCCCTTTTTTTGTACCTGATATCAAGTTTGAAGTGCGACAATTATAGGTGAGCATTAAATTCCTCCTCTGGGGTTTGAAAGTTTAGTATTTTGCGAGGTCTTGTATTTAGTTTCTTCGCTATTGAATTACACTTTGCTTGAGTAATTGGCGTCATACTCATATTTTTTGGAAGATACTGACGAATAAGTCCGTTTGTATTTTCATTCGTCCCCCGCTCCCACGAATGGTACGGTTTGGCGAAGTAAAATTGTAGATTCGTTTTTGCTTCTATATCGGCATATCCGTGAAATTCAGTGCCGTTATCAGCGGTTATAGTTTTAAAAGTTTTTTCACGTGGTGCTATCAGTTTCAATGTTCTTGAGTTTGTTTGTTCTTTGGTTTTAGAGGTCATCTTACCGATTAATGTATAGCGTGTTTTGCGTTCTACCAAGGTAACGATGCAGTCCTTAGTTCCTTTACCGTGGACAAGGTCAATTTCCCAATGGCCAAACTCAGAACGCTCATTAATAGCACTGGAACGACTATCAATTGGGCGCTTACCGGCTAGGCGACCTCGGCTATCATAAGCACCATAACGCTTGCGACGTTTCTTTTTCGCACCACGTAGATGCTTGTATAACGTGCCACCGGCTTTCTTATCAGCCCAAATATGTTGATAAATCGTTTCGTGACTGATAGCCAATTGATTCGAGAGTTTCAAATACCCGGACACCTGTTCAGGACTCCAATCCTTTATAAGGTATTGACGAACCAGAGCATAATCATCAGCTCCAAATTGAGTATTACGACGTGAAGAAGACCGCCTGTTTCTAGTTTTCGAATCAGCCTTAAACGGGCGATAATAACCATCATTGCAGCGGTTTCTATTAACTTCACGATAAATAGAGCTGCGGTTACGTCCAAGGTATTTCGCGATACGCAAGATACTGTACCCTTGCCTTCGCAAAGTAGTAATTGTATATCTTTCTTCACGGGTGATCTGTAGATAGCTCATGGTTGATTCCCTTTACTTGGCGGTTGAGAGAAAAAACCATTATCACAGATCACCCCATTAATTGAACTAGGTGTCGCAGTTAGTATATGAATTCGCCGGTGATAACAAATAAATATCAGTCCGTATAACAGTTTTATACGGACTGAACAAGGATAAATAGTCAGCGAGCTAAAAAGTGAACCACGCAGATTTTATGTTTTACTCGATAAAGCGTGGGGATAAATATTGTTGATAGAGTTTGTCAGCTAC
>JADGED010000016.1:258-20093 GCA_016744555.1 Desulfuromonadaceae bacterium | reverse complement strand
CACTGGTATTTGGAAACAATGGTTTTTGTGAACCATAACCTGTTGCAGACATCCTTTTTAAGGGTACCAGTTGGTTCGTTGCCAAATAGCGTAATACCGATACTGCTCTGGTTACCGAAAGGTTCCAGTTAACTAATTCATCACCCTGATCATCGGTATGCCCCTCTACTTTAAGATTTAGTGGTAGTGGACGCACCATCGCCGCAACTTTTTTCAAAATCTCTTCTGCTTCTGGTTGTAACGCACTTTGATTTGAGGTGAACAAAATTGCTTCATCAATACGCAACACAACGGCTCCACGGTTTTTAACCAATTTTATTTTTTTGTTCAACTTGAGTTCACGTATTTTAGTTCTTAGGCGACGATAAACTTGTGAAGTATAATCATCATTTACTGGGGAGAATGTAACCACTTTAGGAGTAGTAACTTCTGTTTTATTCGCGCTACCCAAAACTCCAAATGCACCAGCCAAAGAGTCGCTAGCCTTATTAAACTTAACCTTATCCATATTCGCCATCGACAATAATAAAACGAAAAAGGTCAAAAGCAACGTTACCAAGTCACTAAAGGTGGTCATCCACATTGGCGCCCCAGGAGGGGGACATTTAGTTTTCTTTTCCATGATAGTGTCCCTAGCTGTATTGCCTACCCAAAGTTACTTTGACGTTCTTTTGGTGAAACGAAAGCATGCAGACGTTGCTCCATTAAACGGGGGTTTTCACCCTCAAGTATCGCCTTCATCCCTTCGGTTACTAAAATTTTATTTAAAACTTCACTAGCAGAACGCAGCTTTAGCTTTCCCGATATCGGGTTAGCAAGGACGTTCGCAATAACAGCACCATAAAAAGTAGTCAACAATGCAACCGCCATTGCCGGACCAATAGACGATGGATCACTCATATTTTGCAGCATCTGCACTAAACCAATCAAAGTACCAATCATCCCCATCGCTGGAGCATAAGCAGCAATTGTTGCAAATATATCGGCCCCTTTATCGTGACGCTCAATTACATATTCAATCTCTTTTTCGAGCATATCTTTTAGAGCATCTGGCTCTTGACCATCAACTGCCATTTGCAAACCCTTAAGAAAAAACTCATCATCAATCTCTCCCATAACCGATTGGAGTGACAGAATCCCCTCTTTCCGCGCTTTACCGGCAAAAGATATTAGTTTTTCAATTATATCGATGGGAGATTGGGCTTTGTGAAAAAAGGCATTACGGGCAACTCCAAACGCCCCCAAAACATCCCCAAGGGGGAAATGGGTCAAAACAGTTCCGATAGTTCCACCGACAACAACCAAGATAGATGCTACGTCGATAAAGATAACTAACGAACCACCCTGCAGGATTGCTGCTAACATCAATCCAAAGGCTGCCACCAAACCAATTATTGTTGCGAGATCCATATTCGTCCTCTATTTCATAGTGCTTTGATAATAGCAGATAAGCAGTCTCACCTGAACTTGATAAAATATTAAACTTAACCACGACTAACGGTAAAGCAGATTGCGTGCCAGATATAACAATTTGCCACAACCAATATACAAACAAATGACAATTGATGTAAAATTAGCTACTTACAAAGGAGAAAACCATACTATCTCTAAAACGCAGAATGCCGCCACTAAAAAATCAGTGGCGGCATTCTGTTCAAGTCATGTTTTTGACTATAATACTTATCGCTTAAGGCCGATAACTTCAGCCAACATTTCATCGGTCGTCGTAATCGTCTTTGAATTCGCCGAGAATCCTCGCTGAGTAGTAATCATTTTAACGAATTCTTGTGCCATATCTACATTTGATAATTCTAAAGCATTGGTAAATATATTACCGACACCAGAACCAACCGTACCAATAACTGGCACACCAGAGCTAGTACTCTGCATATACATATTACTGCCGATTTTCGTTAAAGCACTTGGGTTCGTAAATTTTGCCAACGGGATACGCATTAACTCACGTGGCGTACCATTGGAAAAGTTACCAATAACATTACCCAGCTCATCTACACTCAATTTGACCAGAGTTCCAGTGCCAAAGCCATCTTGCTCCTGCGAAACCACTATCGAAGGACTAGCATATTGACTAGTTTGCATATCAATTGCAACTTGCTGAGTTTGAATGGCACCATTAACCCAATCAAGATCACCGGCTGTCGTTAAAGCCTGAGGACGTGGATATATAGGGTCACTACTGGTATCTCCTGGGATGGTATAGAGTTGGGCACCATCAACAGAAATCAAGTCACCACTAGCATCAAATGCCAGGGAGCCGCTACCAACAATTTCTAACTCTCCAGAGGTGCCACCGGTAACTTCAGAACCATTTACTACGGTATTCCATACCCAGTTCTGATCTGAGGTTTTGGTAAAATAGGTGGTCATCAAATGGGTACTACCCAAACTATCAAATACTTGGATGGAAGTTGCGGTATTTGACGTTCCGCTTGGATCTAAAGGGTCAAAAGGTGGTGTAGTAATAGAGTCCTGCAAGGTAGCAACAGCAGCAATAACACTATTAGACCTAGCTTCATCTGTAGTTGCTAAGACTAATGTTGATGCACCGGTAGGATCGGCAAGCAAAGCGTCAGCATAAGTAGTTTGAGCAACGCCGGTTGCGGTACCTATAGCGGTATCAACTGCTGCCGCTGCAGTTGCAGATGCAACCGATGTCGGGTCAGCAGCTATTTCTGTACGCAAAGTAGCAATAGCGGTATTCACTGCCACGAAATTAGTATTATCTAACGTGGCGGCTGTTTGAGCCGCCGTCTGTAACGTTGTGTCAGCTGGATCTGCAGCCAAACTTGCGTAGGCAGCATTAGGCGTCGCTACTCCAGCCGAACTGAGGGTAGTTCCAATGGCAGTAGCGCTGGTTCCAACTGTGCCAATGGTAACCGAGTCCGAATCAAGGTTGGTATTCAAATCAATTGCAGACGTTGGTTGTGCCGGGGTAAACGATTGGGTATTGGTCCATATTGGGGTTAAGTCACCAACCGGACTACCGTCGCCATCTAACTGGTACCCCATAACATTGTAGCCTTCGGGATTTACCAGAAAACCATCGGCATCAAAACGAAATGCTCCTGAGCGGGTATAATTATTTGAGGCATTACCGGTAGAAGGATCGCTGACGATAAAAAACCCTGCACCTTCAACCGCAAGGTCGGTATTTGTTTCGGTATTTTCGAAAGTACCTTGGCTAAAAATAGTATCTACAGTAGAGAGACCTACACCACGGCCAACCTGAGAGGTACCACCAGAGCCAGAAACTGAACTAGATAATAGATCGCCGAAAATTGTTCGGCTCGATTTGAATCCAATGGTATTAGCATTGGCAAGGTTATCACCTAAAACACTCATTGCATTGGCATTAGCGTTAAGACCACTGACACCACTATAAAGAGAACTAGATACACCCATTTTGTCGCTCCTTGTTTTGAAGCCGCGTCAATCGGTCGGCGGCTTGCGAACCTCCTACAAGAGGACCGGTTCGGTTAGGCAATTACTGCGCTATCAATTTTAGTAAAAACGTTGTTCTTTAATTGCTCTTTATCAACAACAGTAACCACCGTATCATTTTTGACACTTACTACTAGGGCGGTATTATCAAGCATCACGAGGGATTCCTTCCCCCCTTTTGCATTAACTTGCGACACTGCAGATTCGAGTCGCTCCATCTGATTTGCACTAAAGTTAATTCCTCGACTTAACATTCTATCGGTTGCATGCTTGGAAAACTTTACCCCACCTGAGGTAATTTTATTTTGTAGCAGCTGATCAAAGCTTCCGGTCCCACCGGTTTTCACTACGGTTTTATTACGAGAAACATCATGAGTCTGAGTCGGGCGAATCGGTTGCGGAATAATCGTTATTCGATCACTCATAGCGCCGCCCCAGCCTTCGCAATTTTACTCATAGAAAAAGTACCAGAGTTAGTCTCTATTTGTGCTTCGACGTCACTCATATCAACTGCCTCAACCCTACCCCTAATCAAGCTATTTGCAGTCACCAATTTATCATCGGCATCAGTTGCCTTAATCACCAAGGAATAATTACCTGGCTCAAGTGGCATCCCAGCGTCAGCGAGGCCAATCCAATCAATAAAGTGATCACCACTAGAAGTTTCCTCCGGCGTAATAGTAGCTAAAGTTGCCCCAGTTTCACCCAACACATACAATTTAACATCTTCTGCATTGCTTTCTAGATGGTAACCAAGTTCTGCTGATTCACCATTGAAATGAAACTGTTCAGAATTAGCCACAACATCTTGCCCGATCAGTCCAAGAGCCGACATGCGCTCCATTTCACTACTCATCGTTGCCAAGCCTTCGAGGCTGGTATTGATATTGGTTAATTGCTCCAATGAGCTAAACTGCGCCAATTGTGCGGTAAATTCGGTAGAATCTTGAGGATTCATTGGATCCTGATTTTCTAACTGCGCAACCATCAACATGAGAAAATCATCTTTTCCCATCGCGGTTTCTTTTGTTCCAATGCTGTCTAGGGCACTTGAATACCCGGTATCAATTCCACTAATTACTGACATAGTTATTTGCCTCCTTTCTAGTTATTTTTAAACGTGAAGGCTAATGCCTCCGCCACCATTCTGTATTAGGTGGGCTAATGGAATACTTAACTCTTCGGCTTCAACGTCATCTGCTTGCCAACCATTCCGTTGCTGCGAACCATCTTGCTGTTGCTGTGCCAGATTCTCAAATTGACTCTGCTGATCGCTACCTTTGTCAACATTGACGTTGAACTGATCAACCTTAAGCCCCTGCTCAGCTAAAGCACTCTTTAGTTGTGGCAGATTACGCTCCAACACTTCTTGTACCTGCTGCGTCTGAGCATGAAGATTTGCACGAACCTTATCACCTTCAATTGTCAATTCAAGCTTCAACGATCCTAATTCAGCCGGTTGTAGTCGCAGAACCATTTTTCCCGATTCGCCGTTAACACTACCAGAAAGCTGCGTTACCACTTGGTCAAAAATCTGACTCTCAGATACTTGCTGCCCACTTGGCAATTGCACGACCTGAGTTTGTGGCATGGTACGGTTCATATCTACTGGAGCATTTGCCGCACTTTGCCCTTGTAAATTATTTGGCGCTTGCTTAATAAGACTTTCGGCCATCTGCTTTAAGTTAGTACTGCTAGATTGTTCAGGCTTTAGCTCTGGAGCTAATTCAACCACCTCAGCAGTCAGATCTTGAGTAACTGCTTGCCCTTGAACATCCGTTTTTACCGGATTCGCATTTGCTTTAACTGTTTGCGCTTGCACATTGCGGGGTTGCAGCAAACCACTAAAGCGTGGATCAACCTCCTCTGTGTCACCAGCAACAGCTACGCTTTTTTCTGCTGCAGTTAAAACTGCATGGGTCTCTTCGCTAACAACATCATGCGCAGTACTTTGCCCATTAATGACATCAACTTTGCCAGCCTCACCTCTATTTGGGCCAACTGCATCACCCTTTAGAGCACCTACTGCTGCAACAACTTGTTGCAAAAGTTGCGGTGTCGATACTAGGTCTTCTGTCGTAATTGAAGAACCTTGCTGCGACGTTAATTCGGCCAATTGGCTCACCAGCAATTCAATTTTTGCCGCTAATTCAGGTCCAAGATCAACCGCGGGATCAATTTGCTGTAACAATTGCCCCAGCGATTTTTCATCGCCCCGGTTCAACTCTAAACGTTGTAGTTCCTCTGGATTCAACTGCGCTACCAGAGCAAACAACTCAGTTTCAATCTCAGCACTAGCTTCTGTATTTTCCATTGTTTCAACAGGGATCATGGTCTTTAACCAGTCAACCAACGCTTGCTGCTCTGGCATTTGCAATTGTGCTGCGACTTCAGTCTCGGCGGCCCCAACCTCTGTCACTTCAGCAGCTCCTTGCTTTGCTTCAACTTCTGCAAGCTGGTTTTCAACTTTAGCGTCCTTAGAGTCGTTAGATGCTTGCGCAGCATTAGTAGCAGAATGTTCTTCTGTCCGTGGTTTAGGTTCCGATTTTTTCGCCACCGGCTTACTTGCACTTTGATGCGAACCTGGCTGCTCAGTTTTTTTCAAAACCCGATCAAACTGATCACCATTGCCATTACTCTTGGTCTGCGCTGGCATAATCGCATCGACTGCTCTGGCGTCCATATCGAGTATCGCTAATGTTTGCATAGTTTCACCTCCTTTCACTGGATTTGTCACCGGGATCACTCCCCCGGTCTATCATTCACCGGTATTTCGGTAAAAGCCTTACTAAGTGTGACCGCCGTTGCATCGTCGAGACTGTCGAGTATTTTACCGGCAGTTTTTTTCTTAATCCCGAGCAAGAGTTCAACAGCCAATTGATGCTCTAACTCTTTAATTAAGCCTGCTGCCTTTTGGGGATTCATTTTTTCGTAGATCTTGCTTAACTCACCAATCCGTTCCCCTTCGACTTCCCCTTTGCGGTCGAGCAATTTAACCAACTCATTTCTAAGCTGCTGCATTGCTGCGAGCTTCTTATCGACCTCTGCCTCTAGGGTCTTTAGGTCGATTTCTTGTGCGGCTACTTTTTCTTCTCGCTCCCCTATTTTAGCGTATTCATCTTCGATCGAAACTAAAATGCGTCGCTCTTCAACTGAAGAAATCTTATTTTCATCCACCAATCCCGACTCAGCGGCACAAACTATTGACGCAGACAAAAAAATGACCACTATTGCTATTTCTAATTTCAGCATCATCAATCATTTCCTTTAATACGCAGGCTTATTTCATCTAACATTTCCCGCTCTTTCCGGGAGAGTTCCTGCTGATATTCGGCCTCTTGCTTCTCTTTCAACTTTTCCATAACCTGACGCTCTCTAGCCGCAGCAAGTAGCGCTTTACGTTCGATAACTATTTGTCCATCTAAGTGCAACAACTGTACCTGAAGGTTAGCAATTACTTTTTGACAGTGATAAATTTGCCCTTCGTAGAGCTCCATCTCCACCACCGTCATTCCAACCTGTTGCCGCTGCCGCAATTCTTGGTCGTTCTGCAACAGGCTCTGTTGTTGTTGCTGCTGCTGTTCAATCAATCTCTGCTGCCGCTGTAAACTTTCCGTCAGCACCTGCTGTGCCTGATTTTCTAACGATTGACGGTAATTAAGAACCGATTGTAGCTTAAATTTACTTGCCATAAATTATCCGCCACTAGTACGGCGGTCATGCAACAATGTCGTCAATTCAGCTATTGTCGCTTTTAAATTAACTGGATCATTCATCCCTTGCTGCAGAAACTTAGTAATGTCCTCAATCTGCGAAATGGCGTAATCGATCTTGCCATTACTCCCTTCGACATAAGCACCAATATTAATCAGGTCTTCAGCCTCTTTATAAATTGCCATTATCTCTCGAACCTGACCATTTAACTTCATATGCTCAGGGCTAACGATATCTCGCATAACTCGACTGGCAGAGGCTAAAATATCAATTGCGGGGAAATGATTTCGAGCTGCTATGTTTCGCGACAAAACAATGTGACCATCAAGAATAGAGCGTACTGAATCGGCAATCGGCTCATTCATATCATCGCCTTCTACCAGTACAGTATAAAGTCCGGTAATACTCCCTTTACCTTTAAAACTACCAGCTCGTTCTAACAATTTTGGTAGAGTAGCGAATACCGATGGAGTGTAACCTTTAGTGGTAGGTGGCTCACCGATGGCAAGACCAACTTCACGCATCGCCATGGCAAAACGGGTAACCGAGTCCATCAGCAATAGGACGTTCTTGCCTTGATTGCAAAAATATTCGGCAATTGTCGTTGCAACAAAAGCTCCACGCATTCTTAACAACGGTGACTGGTCAGAAGTTGCAGTAACAACAACTGAACGCGACAACCCTTCTGGACCAAGGTCACGCTCGATAAACTCTCGGACTTCTCGACCACGCTCCCCAATCAATGCAATAACGTTAACGTCAGCTTTAGTATGTTTAGCCATCATTCCCAGCAAAACACTTTTACCGACACCAGATCCGGCCATAATTCCCATTCTTTGCCCGGAGCCACAGGTCAATAAACCATTAATCGACCGTACACCAAGATCAAGTGGGTCAACTATCGGCTTACGCGCCATAGGGCTAGCTGGCAAAGCGTACAGTGGACATTCTGTTTCGCAAGGGGCAAGGGGTTTTTCATCTATAGGTTGACCCAGTGCGTCGAGGACTCGACCTAGTAATTGATCACCAACAGCCAAGGTTGCACTATTACTTATTATTTGAATTAAACTCCCGGGACCCAATCCCCGTAACTCACCTAGGGGCATTAATAGTGCCCGCGATTGACGAAAGCCAACAACTTCGGCAGGGACAGGTTCACCACCACCTAGTGGCACCAAACGGCACAGGGTCCCAACAGTTGCCGTCGGGCAATATCCCTCAACCACCAGACCGACAATTTGGGTAACTTTGCCGCTGACTTTGAAAGTATTTACCCCTTTAATGTGGTCTACGAGGTCAATCATTCAACATCCGTTATCGCTTCTGCAAGAGCTTGTTTAATTGCATCAAGCTGGGTTTCTAGGGTTGCATCGACGTCACCTAGATCCGAATCGAGTCGGCAGCCACCTGCCGTAATGGTAGCATCAGATTCTATACTTAAATTTTTCAAACCACTAATACTGGCTAAAAACAGTGGTTTCTGCTGAATAACATTTTCAAGATCATCGGGGTTAACACTAATGCGGTATTGATCGGAACGTACCGATGCTTGCAGAGCTTTTTCGATAATTGTTAAAATAACTTTTGAATCTGCCGCCACCTCTCTGCCGATAACTTGCTCAGCTACGGCAAAAACCAACCGCACCATATCGTTGCCGCTATTTTTAGCTTGTGATTTGCGCAAACGGCTAAGTTCTTCAGCTCCACTAGCTAAAGCTTGAGCTGCCGTTGACAACTGTTTTTCGGTAATATCTATTCCGTCTTGACGCCCACGAGCATAAGCGGCTTCTATTTCTGCACTGTTATCTACCGGTGCTGGTGCTGCGGGAGCCTTAGTTTCAGTAAAACTTTTCGCTGGTTCTGGTGCCCGTTCTGGGCCACCAAAATTTTGGAACTGAAACTCTTGTACACCATCGGTTTCGCTACCCCGATAAATCTTAGACAAGCTCATCGCCGCCACCGCCCCTTCCTGGGATAACTACCGTACCCTCTTCTTCAAGTTTCATTGCAACCTTAACCACTTCCATCTGCATTGCTTCAACTTCAGACAACTTCCTTGGGCCCATGGCTTCAAGGTCTTCGGCGATCATGTCAGCTGCACGCTGTGAAATATTACCAAAGATTTTATCTTTGATCGGGTCACTGGCGGTCTTTAATGCCAAAGTCAACATATCAGTACTAACCTCACGCAGAATAGCTTGCATGCCACGACCATCAATCAAGGCCAAATCTTCAAACGTGAACATCCGCCGTCTAATTTCCTCCGCCATATCTGGATCTGCTGCTTCAATACTGGTCAAAATAATTTGATCTGCACCTTTTTCCATTTTCCCAAGTATTTCTACAACCTTATCAATACCACCAACCTGCTTCCGGTCTTTACCAGCCACAACCCCAACTTCACGCTGCAGCGCCGCTTCTATTTGGCCGATAACATCGGGAGAGACATTATCTATTTTGGCGATGCGATACATGATCTCACCACGTAAATCATCCGGCAATTCTGCAAGAACTCGACTGGTATGATCTTCTTTTTGCGTCGACAAAATCAGTGCTACAGTTTGGGGATGCTCATGCTCAAGCAGGCCAGCAACCATACGCGGATGCATTTTAGATATTGTCTCGAGGGGTCGACCTTCGATTCCAGAGGAGACTTGATCGAGAAGATATTGAGCGCGCTCATTATCATCGCCACCCAAAATTGCGTGCTTAGCAAATTCATCACCCCGAATATAAACGCCAACATCACCACCACGAGCTTCTTTAAATTCTTCGAGGATCTCCCGCGCTAAATTGGGATCGACATGATCAATCTCCATCATACAACGACTTATTTCTCGAACCTCTGAATCGTCCAAGGTTTCAAAAATCTTAGCCGTTGCTTCTTCACCGAGGCAAAGAAGTAATAGCGCTGATTTTTTTGCTCCACTAAGGTGTTTAGCTTTTTTCACAAGAACTCCGAAGTCTATTGTTCAGTTTTATATCTGGTTCAATTATTATGATTCTGCTGGTTCTTCCCGCAACCAATTTTTTACAACTTGCACTGGCATCATATCGCCACCGAGAACTTCTTGACGAATTTGCGCTAATGGATCACTTGGACCTCCAAGCAGGGGAGTATCGCTACCCTGAAGCTCGGCCTCTAATTCTTCCACTGTCTTCATCGGCTGTGACTCTTCGGCAGCACCACTTAAGGTTCGCATCAATGGCTTAAGGAACAGTAAGTAGGCAAATAGTGCTGCAATAGCTAACAAGGCATATTTAATCAATGGCATGAAAGGGTAGACTCTATCAATCAGTGATGGCTCAGGTAATGCCTCATCAATAAAACCACTTTCAAATGGCATTGAAACTACCGAAATCAAATCGCCACGTGCATCGGTAATACCTAACGCGCTACGCACCATTTTTTCGATCCCCAGCAGTTCAACTTCACTACGTGGAGTAACAGTAGGTTCTGCACCATCTGCACCAGGAGCAACACGATCGGCAACCAAAACCGATACCGACAATTTTTGTAGTCCACCAACCGATTCAACAGTTTTACTTACGACCTTACTCAATTCGTAATTTACTGTTTCTTCGGTACGACTTGCAGGCGTTGCTGTGGCTGTTGCCACTGCACCTCCACCTAAATTGGAAACCACTCCGGGAACGCCACCGCTCCCTTCAGTACTACCTTCTTCGGAGCTAGTTTGTTCACTAACAATAACAGCGCCTTTAGGATCAAGCAGTTCCTCAACCTTTTCACGTTGATCAAAATCGACTTCAACATTGACCCGTACCAAAGAGTTACCAGCACCAAGGGCACGATCCAGCATTGATTGGGCACTACCTTCCAAGCGCTGCTCCATAGTTTGTTGATAACTCAGCATTCCAGGAGTTGCCGGCCCGCTAATCTCATCGCCAGTACTTTTGGACAGAACTTTACCACTAGAATCGACCACGGTGACATTTTCACTTTCCAATCCTTCGACACTACCGGAAACCAGATGGACAATACCTTGGAGTTGACTCTCTTTAAGAGAACGGCCAGAAGAAAGTTTAACAATTACCGATGCCGTTGCATGCTGTTGTTGATTTTTGAATAACCGTTTTTCGGGGATAGCCAAGTGGACTCGAGCCGCTTCAACGGGGCCCAGAGAAGATATGGTACGCATCAATTCACCCTGCAATGCACGGCGATAATTAATTTTTTGGGCAAAATCGGTCATGCCGAAGCTTTGCTTGTCAAAAATTTCAAAACCAACACCTTCGTTGGTAATCCCAGAACCGGCAAGTTCAAGGCGAGCTTCATAGACTTTATCTGCTGGAATCATGACGTCCCGGCCGCCATCTTCTAATCGATAAGGAATCTTCTGCCCTTTAAGCCACTCAACTACAGATGCAGCTTCCGTATTCGGCAGATTGGCAAACAATAAGCTGTAATCGGCAACTTGCGATTGCACAATAATCAAACCAAACAGCACAGCACTAACTACAGCAGCGCCAATTAAGCTAAGTTTGCGCCCTAATGACCATTCCATGATCACATCAAGCATAGTTTTCTTTTTTTCTATAATTTCTGGATTTTCAATAATTTCATCAGCCATCGAAATTTTCCTCCGGGATCGATTGCATTAATCTTAAAAACTTTAGGCTATCAATCAGACATTCATCCGCATGATTTCCTGATACGCCTCTACTGCCTTGTTACGAACTTGAACCATCAAACGTAACGAGATATCAGCTTCTTCCAATTTGATCATGGTGCCATGTAGATTAGTTGTTTCCCCAGCAGCAATCCGCTCAGATGCTCGGTTGGCACTAATTTGCGCTTGATTAACTTCTGCCATAGAGGTCTTCAACATTTCTCCAAACTTGTCACTCATCTGCTGAATTGGTGCGGACTGCCGCTGTGCCAACCCTTGCAAATGGGACGTCATGGTCATATCAGCTACGCTTCTCATCATCTACCTTCCTTCCTACTTCCCAATTTCCAGTGATTTAAGTGCCATACGCTTGGCAGATTTAATCACGGTAACGTTAGCTTCATAGGCACGCGATGCAGACATCATGTCGGCAGTTTCCTCAACCAAACTCATATTAGGCATAGCTACTTGCCCCTGTTCATCCGCATCGGGGTGAGAGGGATTATAAACCATCCGCGGGGGAAGATTACTGGCCTGAATTTTGGCTACCTTTACACCATGAACACTATTATCAATTTTACTATCTAGAGTATCGGAAAAGCCCTTTTGAGTGCTTTGGAACACTACTTCACGTTTACGATAAGGACCGCCATCAGGGGTTCTAGTAGTTTCAATATTGGCAAGGTTAGAACTTATTGCGTTCAACCTGATTCTCTGGGCCTTAAGTGCCGAAGCACTAACTTTCATGGTTGTAAAAATATCCATAAAACCTCCTATCGTCCATCACCAGCGGCAAATTTTAGCATCGTGAATTTCTTTTTTATAATTTGGCTGCTGGTCTCAAATAATAATTGATTCTCGGCTAATTCAAGCATTTCATCATCTACCGACACAGTATTACCATCACCAAAATCGGCACCATCTAGTTGCTTACTAATAGTTGCTTGAACCGCTGAAATTCCGCCGCCACTAATAGGAAAATGTTTGCTGTTAGTGTTTCTCTGCGACATTTCTGGAGTTTTAATTGCTTGCCGCAAACTATCTTCAAAGCTTAGTTTCTGCGCTTTATATCCAGGGGTATCGGCGTTAGCAATATTACTGGCTATAACCTGCTGCTTTTGCGCACGCATATCGAGGCTTTTTTGCAATGCGTCTATTGTTCTGTCAGCAATTCTGATATTTGCCATAACTAACTCCTATTTTTTTGACACGAAATTCAAATTTTTCAATTTTGTTCTTGTATGAGCAAATCCTGAGCCAACTTTCCCCATCTAGTCAAACCATCTTCTTTCACCACCTGCTTTAACAGGCTTATTGCAGCTTTATTTTTCTGTTGCCGTAACAGTATTTGTGCAGTGCGGTAGCGGGATTGCACCTTATATGCGGGGTCATCATAAAGTTGCCGATATATTTTTTCTGCGGCTCCATTTTTTTTCAGTTGATATAAGCTTTCAGCTAGAAGTGCCATTTCTTTGACTTCCAATTTACCGCCACCGCTTGTTATCCGCTCGAGACTGGCAACCAACAGTTGCAGTTCTCCACGTTGCCAATAGATATATGCTGCTCGAATTTCTAAATCTGCACTACTCGGACGGTTTTTACGCTTAAGCCACTCTGCTAAATCTTCTTGGCGTCCTTCACGCGCAAAAGAATCCAACAAAATGCCGAATAGCTTATCGGCGTCTTCACCTTGAGGATATTTTTGCAAGTATTGCTTCGCATACTTACTAGCTAAGTTGAATTCCTGGCGTTTTACATACGCTTGACTTAAAGGGAGGTAAAGATGCTGCTGCTCGGGCTTTCCGGCAGCTCTATCGAGTAAATATAACAATACTCTGCTAGAGCGTTCATAAAGTCCTAACCGTTCAAATGCTGTTGCTAAATCCCGAAGAAGCTTTTTATTGAAGCCGCTGCGCAGTAGTAATTTACGGTTTTGTTCGGCTAACACCACGGCACGTAAATCATTTTTCTGCTGCAATAAATTGTGGATAACTCCTGGCAGTTGCTGCAGCACTAATAAGTCTGCTTCACGCAGCAGTTTAGAATTACTAAATTCTCGCCTGAAACGCATTAACTGCGAAACACTCTCTTCATTTTCACCCAATAACGATAGAGCTAAGGCGCTTTTAAAGCGTCCCTCCTCACGCACAGGTAAATACTGTGAACGTACCCCCAGCTTGCTATATGCATCGACTGCTTGCGCTAATTCTAATTCTCCACCGTTGATCAATTTAATATCAATCAAACGCAACGCACCTCGATCGGCACCTTCACTTTCTGGGCGGTCTAACACTACCCGATCTAAACCAATCATTCCCCAGCCCATATCTCCGGCTTCATAAGCTGCAGCCCCAGCTGCAAACAATAACAAATCGTCACCCAGAGTTTTCTCCAGGCCCACAGGCTCAATTAAGCGCTTAAACACCTCTTTAGCAAACATGTAATTGCCATTTTTAAATGCAGCAACCCCAGCTCTATTAAGCGAATAACGGTAAAACTCAAACAAACCCGGCTCTTCGACCAAATCTTGATAGATAGAGATAGCCTCAGCAAACTCACCAATCCCTACTTTGGCATCTGCAATACGCATTTCAACCGGCAACCGTAAATGTTCTGGCCACTCAATATCAGCGGTCCTTAGATAGCCAAGCGCTTCCTTGTCTTTACCAACCGCCATTGCCGTCTCGGCGGTTAAAAGTAATGCTATCGGTAATAACGGGTCTGCTGCTTCCATGCGTGGTAGCAGCCCTTGTAATGTCAATAACGCAACATATGGCTGACCATCGAGGGCTTGACCATAAGCTGTCAAATAATCGACACGTACCGATTCTGCACCCTCTTTGCGGCGCATGCCATCCAAGCGTGAAATAGCCGCCTCTTTAGCTCCAGTACGTAATTGTGCTTCAACCAAAAGAAGATTGCGCAGCCGGATTTGTTCTTGATCTAAACCACTCAACCCTGTAGCAGTTTGGATTAAGCTAAGAAACATGTTCTTGTCGCTATGTTGCTGCAACGGTAACAGCGGACTTTCCTCATCAGTAATCAAACTAGGTAAAATCGGCAGGGTAAAGTTGATGGGTAAATCCATTTTCCAGTAGGTTCGATAAAAACGGAAAAATTCATTCCAATTATTTCCCCATGGGGATTCTTGCTGTAATTTTTCTGCTCTTCGTCCCGCTTTACGCGGCGGCATATCGGCAATACTAAATGCAACTCCGGGTCGAGTTGCAGCTGTGTCTTTCCAAATTATGTCCATTACTACTCGGGCAGGATTTTGTTTTGCCTCGGTAATAACTTTTTGCGGGTGACGCCGCAGTAAAATTGAGGCTATGAGCTCATCGCGTTTTTTTGCAAACAACACGCTTAGTACCCGCTCACCTTCAGGAAGAGTACGCAAATCATCAACTGCCGTCGCCTGCGTTAACTTTAACTCTACTCGCTGTCCAGAATGAGTACTGGTAAACTTCGGTAATGCGGAAAAAGTAAACGTAATTTGGGTCGAGTCAGTTTTTTCCTCTTTTTCTAAATTCAGCAACTCGACCGGTTCTGCGGCACGAACAGTAAGAGCTGCACTAAGAAAAAAAACTAACAAGAACAAAAAAATAGCTATTATTTTAACTACTTGAATTGAATATCGCATCCAGTCCTCCAACAATTGGTATTAATCCCCAGTACGACTCTTAGGCGAAAACCGTGCCAAACCAGATTTAAAGTTCATAAACTATTGTTTTTTAAAAGGTTTCAATGATTCCAACATGGACAATAATGTCTACATAAAAAAGAAAGAATAAAACTGACGTATTTTTGACTTAGCTAAACAGCGAAAGCAGCAAACATTGTAAACTACGAATCCTTTTTAGGGTTGACGACATAGTGAATTATCTGCATTATTCCACCTCTTGTTATCAGCATAATTCACAAATAGGGTGGTTTTAAATGATCTACTTATTGGCAATTACAATTCTCTGGGCATTTTCTTTTAGTTTAATCGGTGTATATCTAGCCGGTCAGGTCGACGCTTATTTTTCTGTACTCACTCGTGTTGCATTAGCCACTTTGGTTTTTCTACCGTTCATTCGGCCATTGCCACTTAAACTTGCCATAAAACTTATGGCTCTAGGTGCAATCCAGTTAGGTTGCATGTATGTATTTTATTATCAATCGTTTCTCCTGCTAACGGTTCCAGAGGTCCTTATTTTTACTATATTGACCCCAGTCTACGTAACTCTCATTTTTGACCTAATGCAAAAACGCTTCAGTGCCAGATACCTTGTTACAGCAATTATTGCAGTATTGGGAGCGGCAATAATCCGTTACAACGGTATTAGCAGCGACGTAATCACCGGATTTATAGTAGTCCAAGGGGCAAACCTTTGCTTTGCTTTGGGGCAATCTGGCTACAAAGCATTACTAGAGAAAGAGGAGATAAAGCTGCCGCAGCGCGCTATTTTCGGCTATTTTTACTTAGGTGCTCTAGTTGTCACCATAATCACTTGGTTTATTTTTGGTAATTCAGCAAAGCTCCCAACAACAGCAATGCAATGGGAAGTTTTGGTTTATTTAGGAATTGTAGCATCGGGACTAGGTTATTTTTTCTGGAACAAAGGGGCAACTAAAGTAGATGCCGGAATTTTAGCAATTATGAACAATGCACTAATCCCTGCAGGGCTAATTGTTAACCTACTAATCTGGAATCGTGATGCCAACTTAGCAAGATTAGCCTTAGGTGGAGCAGTAATCCTTTTTTCGTTGCTTCTACATCAGTACTGGGGCAGACGGCTCCCGCGCAACTAAATGTTTGCATCATTGCCGAGTTTTTCCCACTCCTTAAAGCGGTTATTCCATGTGGATAACCTACTAGGAGCAAACAACCCTATAATCAAAGATAAGACCGTCGGTTCTCGGACCGACGATCGACTGTCAACTGCCGCCATCATTTTTTTTGAATCGCAAAGACAACGAAGCAAAAAGAAACACTTTTTATTTCTGTCGCCAGAGTCTCTACCATTTTCGGGAACAACCGCATTGAAATAAAACTCGGCTGCGTTGCAACTCTCCTAGTTTTCTAACAGGAGTCGTTAAAGTTGAAGCACGTTAAATCGATAAATTTCGTTCATCGCCTAACGATCCATACCGTCTCTAATGGCGAACAAATAAAATACAATACCAACATCAAATTAACAGCAGTATAGGTTTTGAACCTTGAAAGGCGTATAGTCTCACTTATGCCTAACCAATCAAACCTTAATGTATATATAAAACTTTTACTAATGGCCCTATTCTGGGGGGGAACTTTCATAACCGGTCGTTTACTAGCTGGCGATGTACAGCCATTTGCTGCAGCATTTCTCCGTTTTGCGATTGCCTCAACTATTTTGTTACTCATTACTTTAAGAACCCATAAATGCCTACCAAAAGTTGAACGCAAGCAGTGGTTACCACTATTGATTTTGGGACTTAGTGGTGTATTTGGCTACAATGCTTGTTTTTTCCGTGGGCTAGAATTAATTGAAGCAGGTCGGGCGGCAGTAATTATTGCTAACAACCCCATTATGATTGCCCTATTTGCGGCCATATTATTTGGTGAAAAACTTCATTTTCTAAAAGTTATTGGTATTATTCTATCGGTTAGTGGTGCAATTATTGTTATTACCCACGGACAACCATTGTCGATTCTTCAAAGCGGTTTCGGTACTGGAGAATTATATATTTTTGGTTGTGTCGGTTGCTGGCTTACTTATTCACTTGTTGGCCGTGCCGCGTTAAAAAACCTCTCTCCGCTTATTGCAGTCACTTATTCGTCCCTTATTGGTACCCTGTTATTATTCCCTGCCGCCTACATAACGGGAATGTTTTCACACATTTCCAACTACTCACTAACTAGTTGGCTAAGCCTTTTTTACCTTGGCTTTTGCGGTACGGTCCTAGGATTTACCTGGTATTATCAAGGCATTAAAAAAATTGGACCAACGCGAGCCGGTCAGTTCATCAATTTTGTTCCAATTTGTGCCATTCTTTTATCCGCATGGATATTAGAGGAACCACTAACTGCATCCCTATTAAGCGGCGTACTTCTTGTTAGTAGTGGCGTTTATTTAACTAATCGGAAAACTAAACCAACTAGCGACTAACCATCTTTCTTTATTCCATACCAACGCTTGTCTCGCAACGCTTTTTTCCGCTATAATACACTATTAGACAACTTAACCGAGGTAAGTTAAATGGCGCCATTACTCCTGACCATGGGCGATCCAACAGGGATCGGACCAGAGCTAATAGTTAAAGCCCTACTGGATAACTCCTTTTTACCTTTCAACACAGAAATTGAAGTCGTTGGCGACATAAATGTCTTGTGCCATGCGGGTAAAATTTTTAATTGTGAAGGTAAGTTCACCAAGTTAAAAGGCAACCGTTACCGAGCCACCTTTGGCGAGCAGCAACTGTTGGTACATTCGATTTCAGACTTAGATCCAACATCTCTGCAATACGGACAACCAGAGACCAACTGCGGCAAAGCAATGGCTGACTATATCGAATATGCCATTGCTCGGTGCCTTGATAAAACTGCGTCGGGGATTGTCACTTGCCCAATTAATAAAGCCGCAATTAACGCCGCTGGATTTCATTTTCCTGGTCACACCGAACTGCTGGCGGAACGCTGTGGCATTGAAAAAGTGGTGATGATGTTAGCCGGTGAACGCCTAAAAGTGTGCCTAGTGACTACCCATCTTGCTTATCGGGATATTCCTGAAACGCTAACCAGCGACGAGATTTTACAGACCATCCGCATTACCGACGCAGCTTTTAAGCAGCAATTTGGACTGCCGCAACCCCGAATAGCGGTACTAGCACTAAATCCACATGCCAGCGAAAACGGCCTATTTGGTGATGAAGAAGAGCGCCTTATTACTCCAGCAATTACCGCAGCAAAAGCAGAAGGGATCAACGCAGATGGCCCCCACAGTGCCGACACGTTATTTCACTTTGCCGTCAAAGGTGCCTACGATGCAGTGGTGTGCATGTATCACGATCAAGGGTTAATCCCACTAAAACTGCTCCATTTTGATGATGCCGTAAACGTCACATTGGGGCTACCGATTGTCCGCACCAGCGTTGATCATGGAACTGCTTACGATTTAGCGGGGACAGGTAAGGCGAATACTGCTAGCTTGATTGCTGCGGTAAAAATGGCGAAACAAATGGCGAAAAACATATAAACCAATTGATAGCCACCAAGACACCAATAAAAACGAAAGTCTTTATTTTAACGGAGAGGCGGAGAGAAGCAGAGGAGTAACAAAGTCTATAGGGTTTTAAAACCAAAAACGATTTTGCTTTTCCTCTCCGCTCTCTGTGACTCAGCGCCTCTCCGTTGAAAATTTTTTCATAGATTCCTTTGGTGTACTTGGTGTCTAAATTCAGTCTTTTTTAGTAACAAGAATTAAAAGGGTAAAGAGTAATCCATGATTGATACAATAAAAATTCGCGGTGCCCGTGAGCACAACCTGAAAAACATTGATGTCGATAGTCCACGAGATAAGTTAGTTGTCATAACTGGCGTTTCCGGTTCAGGCAAAAGCACTTTAGCTTTTGATACTATCTATGCCGAGGGTCAACGTCGCTACGTCGAAAGTTTATCGGCTTACGCACGGCAGTTTTTAGAGCAGATGGAAAAGCCAGATGTCGATCAGATTGATGGCCTCTCTCCGGCAATCTCTATTGAGCAGAAAACTACCTCGAAAAATCCCCGCTCTACCGTTGGCACCGTCACCGAAATTTACGACTATCTCCGCCTCCTCTACGCACGGGCCGGACAGATCATTTGCCATCGTTGCGGAAGCATGATCAGTTCACAAACCGTTCAGCAAATGGTTGATCAGGTGATGGCGTTCCCTGAAAAATCCAAATTATTGATCATGGCACCAATCGTTCGTGGTCGTAAAGGTGAGTACCGCAAGGAGTTAGCACAGTTGCAGGCCGACGGTTTTGTCCGGGTGCGTGTCGATGGAACCATGTACGAATTGGGCG